>DASZPC010000644.1:0-4003 GCA_035550455.1 Chitinophagales bacterium
ATAGCCTCTTTCAGGAAAAACCACACGTGGGTAAGCTTTGGGCTTTGAGGTATAGGAGCCGTGGCAGCCTGAAAAGAGCATACCGGTTACACATAGTAACATAAACCCCAACTGTTTTATGCAGTGGTTCAAAACCGCGTATACCTTTCTCCTCACCTGAACATTAAGCCTCATTTGTAATTTTTATTTTTTCAATCCTGTTATTCAATACCGATACCACGGTAAACTTAAAAGGGGCAAATTTAACTTCCTCGCCGTTTTTTGGTATGCGGCGGGTTAATTCAAGCACCAACCCGGCAAGGGTTTCGGCTTCATCCCGGGCCTCATCAAAAGCGTTTTCACTTATTTCCATTAAGCGGCAGGCATCGTTTAAAGGGGTATTGCCGCCAAACATAAAGGTCCGGTCGTCCAGCTTTTTAAATTCTTCTTCTCTTGAATCGTCAAACTCATCGCGTATATCGCCAACCACTTCTTCAATTATGTCTTCCAGGGTTATAACGCCCGAGGTGCCTCCAAATTCATCAACCACAATAGCCATGTGCCTCCGGTTTTGCTGTATTTCGCGCAGCAGGTCGTCAATTTTTTTGCCTTCCGGCACAAAAAATGGTTTATGTGCCAGGCTTTGCCAGCCAAAGGTTTCATCCTGGTTTAAGTGTTCCAGCAGGTCTTTTATGTTCAGCACGCCCACAATATTATCGGGGGTTTCTTTATAAACCGGCAGGCGCGAGTAGCCGGTCTCTTTAATATAGGCTATTACCTGTTTAAAATTCAGGTCTTCATCAATAGCGGCAATTTCGGTACGTGGACGCATTACCTGCCTTACGGTTATATTGCCAAAATGCACAATGCCTTTAAGCAGCTTTACATCCTGCGATGATTCTTTTTTGGCTACCGTTATTTCTATGGCTTTGTTTATTTCTTCAATATCAATTTCGGTATTTTGCCGTTTCAGGCGTTTTTCCAATTGCTTGGTTGAACCAACCAGTACCCAGTTAAGCGGGTAATAAAAGCGGTTCATTAAAATCATAATGCCCGACATGGCGCGGGCTATTTTCATTTTATTATGGGCGGCATACACTTTGGGGGTGGCTTCGCCAAATAACATTAACAGGAAAGTTACCACTACCAGGTTCCATAAAAATTCAATTACATAGGCCGGTATGGTAAAGTTGCCCAACGCCACATCATTAAAGTTGAGCATTTTGCGGGTAACAAAATACGAGGTAATAACCACGCCTATATTGGTAAGGTTATTGGTTATTACAATGGTTGAAAGCAGGTAACGTGGCTTTGCCAGCAAGCGGCCAATACGCAATTCAATAGGGTCTTCACTTTCATTAAGGGTAGCAATTTCAGCGCCGCTGAACGAAAAGAAGGCAATTTCAGAGGCCGACATAAGCCCCGAAATACCAATTAATACAACAATAGCAAGGTTAGCTGCCACAATAGCCCCTGTAGGCGCATTAAAAAATGCCTGTAGCAGTATAAAATGAAAGGGCCAATAACCACTGTCCACGTTCTTGGTATTTACAAAATTACCATTCCCGGTTTTTTAACCGGGCGGCAAGCATTACAGTTTCGGTATTAAAATGGCAAATCATCATCAACGCCCGAAGCCCCCGTGTCGGTATGCTGGGTTTGTGAAACCGATGGTTGGTACGAACCGCCGCTATCCTGGCCGCCGCCTTCGCGTTTGCCATCCAGCATTCTGAACTGGTCAACTATTATTTCGGTTACATAACGTTTATTGCCGTCTTTATCATCGTAGCTGCGGGTGCGTATTTTGCCTTCAATAAAAACCTGGCTTCCTTTTTTCAGGTATTTCTCGGCAATTTCGGCCTGGCGTTTGGTAGGTATTTTAATATTGTGCCAGTCGGTTACATCCACAATCTGCCCTTCTTTATTTCTGTAACTTTCATTAGTGGCCAGCGAAAACTCGGCAATGGCGTTATCGTTTGAAAAGTGCTTTATCACGGGGTCTTTTCCCAGCCGCCCTATTAAAAAAACTTTGTTAACCATTTGGTATAAAATTGAAATGTGAAAAATGCGAATTACTAACTAAAGTAGAAATTTTTGGCTCAAATACAAATGCACTGTTTTCGGAAAAGCATACTGTACCAACTTACCGGCCTTAACAATAATACTTCCCGGAAGGTTAACAGCTTTCAGGTTTTGAAGTTCAATTTCAATGAACCTGAAATGTATTTTTTGATGGGTAAGCAACTGCTTAAATTCTTTTGAATAGCCCTTAATTTCAAAATTATTGCCGGTTATAAAGCCGCCAGCCAGTTTGCGAAAATCTTTTTTTACAGGCTTTTCGGTTTCTATAAGGGGCAGTTCGTAAAGGCCGCCCCAAATGTCTTTACCGTCCCGTTTTCGTATAACCACTTCGCGCCCATTGCTTATAAGCAGGTAGTTAAAATAACGTTGGCGCACAGTAGGCTTTTTATCTTTTACAGGCAATGCATTTATAATATTGTTGTTATATGCCACACATATTAACGATAACGGACAGGTGCTGCACTGTGGGTTTTGCGGCAGGCAAACCGTTCCCCCAAAATCCATAATGGCCTGATTATAGGCGGCAGGTTCTTTGTCATCAATTAATTCCTGTGCCAAGGCGGCAAATTGTTTTTTCCCTGCTGTGGTGTCAAAAGGGGTTTCAATGCCAAACACCCGCGCCAATACACGTATTACGTTTCCATCAACCACCGCTTTTTTTTCGCCAAAGGCAAACGAGGCAATGGCAGCAGCGGTATAGTCGCCTATGCCTTTTAGCTTTTTCAGTTCCTCTGCCTTTTCCGGAAACCGGCCTTTATAGTTATGGTATATGTTTTTAGCGGTTTCGTGCAGGTTGCGGGCGCGGCTATAGTAACCCAGGCCCTGCCACAGGCGCATCACATCGTCCCCGGGGGCCAGTGCCAGGTGTTTTACGGTTGGGTATTGCTTTTTAAAATTCAGAAAATACGGCAACCCCTGCTCTACCCTTGTTTGTTGCAGTATTATTTCCGATAGCCAAATCAGGTAAGGGTCTTTCTCACCTTTCCAGGGCATTTCACGGGTATTGGAATCACGGTTCCATCTTAATAGTGCAGCCGTAAATTTCTTTTTCTCCTTATCCAAGTTTGGTTATTTGTTATCCGGTTCTTCAATAAATAACTCCGCTGCAATACCATCGGCAAATAGTTTTCCTTCATCAGTTAAAATAATCGTCCCTTCCTTTATTATATATAGGGATGTATCTACCCCCTTTAAGCTTTCCATTATCAAATCTGCAACCCCCTTTCCGCAATCTTCCAACTTTAACCCCCACTTGGTGCGCAGGCGGGTCATAATCCGCTCGTTTATCTTTTGGGTTTCGGTTAAAACCTCTTCTTCGGTATTCAATATTCCTTTATCAATGGCTTCAATATAGTTTATGTTGTTGCGCACGTTCCACCTCCGGCTTACTCCGTTATACGAATGTGCCGAAGGGCCTAAACCCAGATACTTTTTGCCGAACCAGTAATTTGAATTGTGTATGGCATACCTGCCCGGCAAGGCAAAGTTTGAAATTTCGTATTGCTCATATCCCTGCGCCTTCATTTGCTGCATCAATAATTTAAACTGCCGTGCTGATTGTTCTTCACCCACAGGTTTCGATTCACCTTTTTTAATTTTTCTTTCCAGCGCGGTTTTAGGTTCAACGGTAAGTGCATACGATGAAACATGCGGGACTTTTAAACCGAAAGCTGTTCCCATGTTTTGCAGCCATCTTTCGTCGTTCATTGTTGGCGTTCCATAAATCAGGTCGATGGTAATATTTTCAAAACCGGCATCCTGTGCCCTTTTAATAGCGGTAAGTGCTTCTTCTGCATTATGTGCGCGGTTCATGTAGCGCAGGTCGTCATCAAAAAAAGATTGCACGCCTATTGATAATCTGTTTAACCCCTGGGCCTGTAACGCTTTTAACTCAACAATTTTCCTTTCGCTCAAATCATCGGGGTTCGCTTCAAGCGTAAAT
>DASZPC010000645.1:0-6149 GCA_035550455.1 Chitinophagales bacterium
TTTTACGCTGTTTATTGAGAAAGGGAAAAGCCTCGCGATGACGGCTGCCTCGTAATTTCACATAAATGTGAAATTATAGTTGGGTTTAAACTTGCATTGGGGGTTGGAGGGAGTGTATATTTGGCGGTATGAGCGAGTTGCGTACCGGCCTTTTGGAAGGTTTTCTGCTTTTAAATTTTAATTTGCGTAACAGGCTGATAATCAGTGGGGTATCTATTTATTTATCTAAAGTAGATAACCTGCTGAAAAACAATTAGTTATGCGAAAAAAATAGATAAAATAGACGGTTTTAGAAGGAATTTAGACTAACTATGGATGGCGTTTATTTAACGGAGATTATGAACGGAAAAAGGCAATTGGTTTTAATAAGGCATACCAAATCGAGTTGGGGCGATGTTACTTTGCCCGATTTTGACCGCCCGCTTAAAAAAGACAGGGTTGGGGATGCCATAGCAATGGCTGCGCGGCTGAAAGATTTAAAAATAAAACCTGATTTGATTATTTGCAGCCCCGCGAAACGCACGCGGCAAACAGCCACGTATTTTTGCGATAAGTGGAAGTACGACGAAAAAAAGGTTGCGTTTGATAAAAGGATTTATGAGTTGGGCGCAGAAGATATAATGCAGGTGGTGCGCGAAACCGATGAGGCCGTGAAAACGCTGGTGGTAATTGGGCACAACCCCTCTATAACCCATTTTGCCAATGAGTTTTTGGAGGAAAAGATTGATGAAATACCCACTACAGGCGTGGTATGGATTGAATTTAAAAGCCCTGATTGGCAAATTTACCGGGCTACCCCGGCGAAATTACTGGCTTTTTTGACGCCTAAAACAATTTAGAATTCCCATCTGCCGTTAAATTATTGTTAGCCACAGCGCTATGAAAAAACGGCGGAACATATTGATTTTGCTGCTGTTGACAGCCTTGCTGGCACTTGGTGGCTGCGCTGTAAAACGCGATTGCCGGGGGCACTTAAAACACCGGTTGCCGAATGGAATCTGGATTTAATTTTGCGTTAAATTGCGGTAACGCGCAGTTAACAATTTGTTCATTTGCCCTATATTTGCACACCCTTAACGCCCACACAGGCAGGAAATTCCCGGGGTTGATTTAGTGTATGGCCACAAACGGAAAATTCATTAACCGCGAAATAAGCTGGTTATCATTTAACGAACGTGTATTGCAGGAAGCCGCCGACCCGGGAGTACCGGTATTAGAGCGGTTGCGGTTTTTGGGCATATTTTCAAACAACCAGGACGAGTTTTTCCGTGTACGGATAGCCACCCTGCGCCGGTTGCAGGCCATAGGCAAAAAGGCAAAAGCCACTTTTCATTATAAGCCGAAAAAAATACTGGAGGAGATTCATAAACTTGTAATAAGGCAGGGTAACCGTTTTGAGGAAATTTATGCCGAAATACAACAGGAACTGCGCCGGAACAAGATATTTATTATCAACGAGAAGCAACTGAGCAAGGAGCAGGGCGAGTTTGTAAAAGGGTATTTTAATGAACTGGTGCGCCCGGCCCTGGTGCCAATAATGCTAAACCAGGTAAAGACCTTTCCGTACCTGAAGGATAAGACCATTTATTTTGCGATTAAACTTTCGGCAAAAGGCAAGCCTGCCCTTACGCAGTATGCATTGATAGAAATACCCAGCGATGTGGGCGAAAGATTTATTATACTGCCCTCGCAAAACCAAAACCAGTATGTAATACTGCTGGATGACATTATACGGTTTAACCTGCCCGAGGTATTCAGTTCGTTTAGTTTTAATGAGGTAAACGCTTATACCATTAAGGTAACGCGGGATGCGGAACTGGATATTGATAATGATATATCGCAAAGCTTTATTGATAAGATTTCGAAAGGGGTAAAGGCACGGCAGAAGGGCTCGCCGGTGAGGTTTGTTTACGATGCCACCATACCGCGCGATGTGTTGCATTTTTTGAAGACGAAACTAAAAATGAAGGATGCCGATAACCTGATACCAGGCGGGCGTTACCATAATTTTAAAGACTTCATGAATTTTCCGGACATAAACCATAAGGAACTGATTTATGCCCGTATAAAACCACTTACATGCAAAGCGCTATCGGCCAACACCAGCTTTTTTGAGGTATTGAAAAAGCAGGATATTATGTTGCATTACCCCTATCAAAATTTCGGGCATTTTATTGACCTGCTGCGCGAGGCTGCTATTGACCCGAACGTGAAAACAATTAAGATTACCCTTTACCGGGTGGCCAGTAAATCGATGGTAATAAACGCCCTGATAAACGCGGCGAAAAACGGCAAGCAGGTAATAGCCGTAGTGGAAGTGCAGGCGCGCTTTGATGAGGAGGCAAACATACGCTGGGCCAAACAGCTACAGGAAGAAGGTATACAGGTAATTTACGGTGTGCCGGGCCTGAAAGTACACTCAAAACTGTGCCTGATAACCCGCAGCGAAAACGGCAAGCTGAACCACTACGCGAATATAACCACCGGTAATTATAACGAGAACACATCGAAAGTATATTGCGATGACGGCCTGTTTACCTGCGATTCAAAAATTACAAAGGAAGTAGAATACATTTTTGAGTTTTTTGAAAAGAACTACCGGGTACACAACTTTAAGCACCTGATAGTTTCGCCGTACTCAACACGTAAAAGGTTTATTAAGCTGATTGAAAACGAAACCGCTATAGCCAAACATGGCAAGCAGGGCGAGATATTTTTGAAAATGAACAGCCTGGTAGATGAGGAAATGATTGAGAAACTGTACGATGCCAGCCGGGCCGGGGTAAAAATACGGATGATTATTAGGGGCATTTGCGCCCTGGTGCCGGGTGTGCCGGGCATGAGCGAGAACATAGAGGCCATCAGTATTATTGATAAATTCCTGGAGCACTCGCGCATTTTTATATTCCATAACGATGGCGATGAACAATACTATTTATCATCGGCAGACTGGATGATACGCAACCTTGATTCGCGCATTGAGGTAAGCTGCCCTATTTATGACAAGCGCCTGCAAAAGGAAATAAGGGATATGCTTGAAATACAATGGAAGGATAATGTAAAAGCCCGTGTGTTTGACAGTACGGAACAAAACACCCACCGCGTAACCGCCAGCAAAAAGCGCGTAAGGGCGCAGGAAGCTATTTACGAATACCTTAAATCGCGGCAGTAGGCCTTATTATACCACTATAAATGCTTCGGGTTTAACAGGGTTGTATCAACAACCTGCCGGTTGAAAACTTGCCTATCATTTACCATAAAACAGGGCTAATTTTCGGAAAAATTGAAGGCAGTTGGAGATACGGAAATTCGCAGCTATTGATATTGGTTCAAACTCGGTGCGCTTGCTTATATCGAACGTACTGTTGAACGGCGAAGGGCCTATCTTTAAAAAAAGCTGCCTGATACGCGTACCGGTGCGGCTTGGGGTAAATGCCTTTACCAACCATAAAATACCCGAAGTTACCATTAAACACCTGGAGGAGACCATGCTGGCTTTCAGGTACCTGATGAAAGCAAACGATGTGATACACTATAAAGGCTGTGCCACCTCGGCCATGCGCGAAGCAGGCAATGCCCCGCAAATTGTAAAAAGAATACGTGAAAAGGCCGGGGTTAATATTGAAATTATATCAGGCAACCTTGAAGCAGAATTGATTTTTAACAGTCAGAATGCAGCCGCGAGCAAAATTGATAAGAACTGCCTGTTTGTGGATGTGGGCGGCGGCAGTACCGAAATAACTATTTTCTCAAAAGGCAAAGCCGTTGCCGCTAAGTCTTTTCCCATCGGCACTATCAGGATATTGCAAAACCAGGTAGATAAAGATGTTTGGAAAAAAATGAAAGAATGGATGAAGGTAAAAGTAGGCGACCTGAAAGATTTTGCCATGCTGGGTTCGGGCGGAAACATTAACCGCATTGCTAAACTTACTGAGTTAAAACCCGGCAAAGCACTGCCATTCAGCAAATTAAACGCAACGGTGGAAGACCTGAAAGCACATACCTACGAAGAGCGTATGAAACTTTACGACCTGAACCCGGACCGCGCCGATGTAATTGTACCAGCCGGTGAAATTTTCATAACCATTATGAAATGGATTGATGCCGATAAGATATACATCCCGAAAATAGGCCTCGGCGACGGCATTGTACGCGAAGCCTATAAGGAATACCTTGATGGTAAAAAAAGTTCCTTCTGAATTTTACAGCTTTACCAGTTTAAAGGCGTAACTGTTGTGTTCGTTGCAAACACGCATAAAGTAAATACCACGTGCCACATCAACATCTAACAGGGTTTTAACAGCCGCAATTTCAGTACGCCAAACCAGTTTACCATCTGCATCGTAAACCTCGCAGGTTGCGCCAAGCATTTCCTCACCGGTTTCAAGGCTCCAGGCAGCGCCGGTCCCCACAGGGTTCGGATAAACCCTGATATTGTTGTTATCAGATAGAGTGTTGATTCCGGTAAGGTTTACAAACGATGCATTGGAAATAGCATAGCAGCCATTAGCATCGGTAATAGCCACAGAATAGTTGCCCGATTGCGAAGCTATATATACACTGGAGGTAGCCCCTTGTATAGGATTACCATTAAAATACCACTGATAGGTTACGGCATTAAAAGAACTAAGCGTATCGCCACTAACAGTTACTGTAACCGGTGGAACAGGATAAACAGTTAGCGATAAATGGTTAGAAGACACCGTGCAGTTTCCATTATCGGTAACTGTAACATAGTAGTTACCTGCTGTAAGGGCATAAATACAGGCCGTGGTTTGCCCCGTGTTCCAGCTATAGCTTGCATAGCCATTAGGGGCGCATACCTGCTCGCTATCGCCGGGGCAAAAAATGCTTCGTGTTGAAGAAATAGTAACCGGGTTAACACTTGAAGAGCCTACAATGGCGCTTGCCGTGGCACTGCACCCACCCAAGCCAGTTACTGTAACGCTGTAAGTACCGCTTTGCAAACCGGTTATACTGGCAGTGGTGCCACCATTGTCCCATGCATAAGTATAGGGGCCTGTGCCCGCAGTTACTGTTACCGTTACCGAGCCGTTACTACTGCCGCAGGTAGTGCTGGCTGGTGTGGCCTGTAAAGTTAAAGACCCACCGGCTGATACCGATACTGAAGCCGTAGCCGAACAACTACCGGCATCAGTTACGGTTACATTATAAGTACCCGAGGCCAGACCGGTAATGGTGGCGGTAGTACCGCCATTATCCCAGTTATAACCGTAAGGCGAAGTACCGGAAGTTATTGTTACGGAAGCGGTTCCGTTGTTATTACCACAGGTAGCATTGGTTGAGCCGGTAGTAAAGCTAACTGTACCGCCCGAAGATGTTACAGTGGTATTGGCTGTTGCTGTACAGCTACTAGAGGGGTCGGTAACCGTAACCGTATAGTTGCCGGGTGATGAAACTGTATAATTAGCACCGGTATTACCGCCACCCCAATCAAATGTGGCGCCGCCGGTGGTGCTTGAAGCTGTTAAAGTTACACTACCATTGGCGCAGGTAAGTTGTGCGGGGGCGCCTATGCTAACGTTAGGCAACGCAGCAACAGATACCAATACCGAATCGCGAAACTGGCACGAGTGGGCATCGGTTACATTTACATAAAACCGTGTATCGCTGCCGGGGTTTGCCACAGGCGATGCACAGGATGTACAGCTAAGAAAAGGGCTTGAATCCCAGGTATAAGTACCACCACCGGTAGCAGTAAGTGTAACCGATGAACCGGCACAGGCAGTAACGTTGCTTCCGGCGCTTGTGGTATTGCTATACTTTGAAAGAATAAATGTATCGGAAACGGAATCGCCGGCACATTTTGAGAAAGCCCATAGCCTTATAGTAACCGGGTAGGTTTCATTAAGGCCGGGGGTGTATAATGTATGCAAAGAATCTGCCATTGAGAATGTACCGGTACCGCCACGCCATTGTACATTTTTATAATTAGCGGCCGAACCATACAACATAACACTGCCGCCCTGGCAAGTAGTGGTATCGTTACTTAAAATACCGGCTGTTAATTGCGGCGCAGGCGCTACACAACCCACATTGGTGTATGAAGTAGCAATAGAATTAGTAAAGTTAACAGTGGCGCCATCCTGGGCTGTATGATGGCCCGATTGGTCAATAAGGCTGTCAAC
>DASZPC010000646.1:0-18071 GCA_035550455.1 Chitinophagales bacterium
TGGTGTTGACCCTTACCACCTGAACGATATTAAAACCTGGCGCATATATGTAGTGCCCCCGCCGGTGCAGGGCTTAACAGCTACTGCCACACACAGCAGCGTAGTGCTTAACTGGCAAAACCCATATACCTGCGCTGGTGATGAAAATTTCAGGGGCTTTACGGTTTGGCGTAAAGTGGGTTGCGATTCAACCGACTTTGACCACTGCCACACAGGATTGGCGGGTAGTGGTTATGTAAAGCTAACCGCTAATAATATTTCGGCATACACTTATACCGATAATACGGTAATACCGGGGCAGGCATACAGCTACCGGGTGCTGGCCGAGTTTTACAAATTGCCGCCCAACGGGGTTATTACCCTGCAATACGATAACCAGGAAAGTGTGCCCAGCGAAAAGGTTTGTGTAAATGCACCGGTTAGCCTGCCGGTAATATTAAACGCCGATGTAATGCAAACCGATGCCGTTAACGGGCAAATTTATGTGCGCTGGGCCAAGCCGCTGGCCGGTGGCGTTAACCTTGATACCGTGCAAGATGCACCGCCTTACCGGTTCGACCTTTACCATGGCGATGGTTTTAATTTAAACAACCCGGCACTGATTAATTCGGTTACTTATAATGCGTACTATTTGATACCTGATACGGTTTCGTTTATTGATAATGCGCTGAATACACAAGATGGCCCCTGGAGCTACCAGGTAAAGTTTTACGCTAATAATAACGGCCCGGTGGTTGATACTGTTGGCAATAGTGAAATAGCATCGTCCATTTATTTATCTATCCACCCAAGCGACCAATCGCTGGGCCTTAACTGGAGCTATAATGTGCCCTGGAGCAATGATAGTTTTACCGTATTTAAACGGGTTAACTCAACCGGTATTTTCGATTCAATTGGGGTGGCATACACCAGTGTTTATACCGATACCAGTTTAATTAACGACACCTCTTATTGTTATTATGTAAAAGGCTGGGGCCATTATACTTCGGGCCTTTTCCCGCAGCCATTAATTAACCGCTCACAAAAGCAATGTGCAGTGCCTATTGATACCACAGCGCCCTGCCCGCCGACACTTGTTGTAACTAACGACTGCGACCAATACAACGGCCAGCCCTGGACTGCTGCACAATATGTTAACCATTTGAAATGGACAAATAACCCTGATTCCTGTTCGGCAGATATTGTGCATTATCACATTTACTACAACCCTACCGATTCGGGCGGGTTTAGCCTGATAGACAGCCTTACCTCTCGCGATGATACCACCTACGACCATGTGCTGAACGATAACCTGGCCGGTTGCTATGCGGTTACCGCTATTGACCGCGCCGGTAACGAAAGCAGGCTAAGCAATATTGTTTGTATTGACGATTGCCCTTATTATGTATTGCCCAATGCCTTTACCCCCAATGGCGATGGGGCCAATGATAAATTCCACCCGTTTTTGCCTTACCGGTTTGTGCCAAAAATTGAGATGAAGATTTACAACCGGTGGGGCGAGTTGATGTTTGAAACCACCGACCCGATGATTAACTGGGATGGTACCGATAAGAGCGGCAACAAGGTGGGCGATGGGGTTTATTTATACGCCGGTTATTATTACGAACAGCATTTAAACGGGCTTGTGAAAAAACCTTTGGGCAATGGCAAGAAGGGCGGCGGCTATATACATTTAATAAGGGGAAAATAGAAAGGCGTTAATGTTTACAGGGATTATAGAAGCTACCGGCACGGTTACATCTTTAAAGCAAACAGGTGGTAACCTCGATATTGTTGTTGAATCGCCCATATCGCACGAATTAAAAATTGACCAGAGTGTTTCGCATAACGGGGTTTGCCTTACAGTGGTGGAGGTTAGCGGCAATACGCACCGCGTTACTGCTATTGATGAAACTTTGAAGAAAACCAATTTAGGCAGCCTGGTTGTTGGCGATGAAATAAACCTGGAACGCTGTATGAAAGCCGATGGCCGGTTCGATGGGCATGTAGTGCAGGGGCATGTTGACCAGAAGGGAAGCTGCCTTTCGGTAACTGAAAACGATGGCAGTTGGGTGCTGCAATTCAGCTATACGCCCATGCGCGAAAATGTGGTGGTGGAGAAAGGCTCCATCTGTATTAACGGCATCAGCCTTACGGCTTTTGATGCGCAGGAAAACACTTTTAAAGTAGCTATTATACCCTATACCTGGCAACACACCAATATAAGCGGCATAAAGCCCGGCAATGCCGTAAACCTTGAGTTTGATATTATTGGCAAGTACGTGGCGCGGATGGTGCAGTTTAAACTTTAAGCCGAGGCGCGCTTCAGCCGGTCGTTAATAGCCCTTCCCAAACCTGTGGAAGGAAACTCCACCGCATAAATAACATCTACATCCGAAGCATCTAACCGGCGCATGGCGGCAAAAAGGTTTTTGGCGGCCTCGTTTAAATTGCCGGTGGGCGAAAGGATAACCTGGTTATCGGCACTAACCCCTTCCACCGGTGTATCGAAAGCTATTATACCTTTTTTATTACCGCCGGGCCAATCGGTCGAATCATCCTGTAATGCTTTGGTGTTGCCAAAAATCAGTTTCTTTTTAGGGGCATAGTGGCTGGGCAGCATACCCGGCGCATGTGGGTTGGCGCTTTTTTGCGGGGCCACTACCACCGGGCCAACCAGGTTTTCAATTTGTTCCACAGGTAACCCGCCCAGGCGGTACACCACTACATTATCTTTTTCAAAACCAATGATGGTTGATTCAAGCCCAATGTGGCAGGGGCCGCCATCCAGTATGTAGGGTATTTTGCCCTGCAACTGGTCGTACACATGCTGTGCCGTGGTAGGGCTTATGTAGCCAAAGGGGTTGGCGCTGGGCGCTGCCAAAGGGAACGGAAGGCTTTTTAATAATTCGAGGGTAAGGGGGTGCTGCGGAATACGGATAGCCACCTCATCCAGCCCCGAAGTTACCAAGTCGGGAATGTTTGTTTTTTTAGGGAGCAATACGGTAAGCGGCCCGGGCATAAAAGCCTCCATTAATTTTAGTGCCTTTGCCGGAACGGCCTGTACATACTTTTCAATTTCTTCTATGCTGTGGGTATGCACAATCAGCGGGTCGAAGTGGGGGCGGTTTTTAGCAGTAAAAATTTTAAGCACCGTATCTTCGTTCAGGGCGTTGCCTGCCAGCCCGTACACGGTTTCGGTGGGTATAGCCGCCAGTTCTCCTTTTTCAAGAAAATCCTTGGCTATCAGCTTATCCTTTCCTATGATTGTATTGAACGGAGGCATCATACCGGGGCGCTAAATTAACATTCTATGAAAACCATACTACCTGCGCTGTTTTTGCTGTTGTATGTATCATTACCGGCACAAACCCACCATGCAAAAATTGTAACCAATTACGGCACTATCATTATTGAGCTGTACGATGGCACACCGCAGCACCGCGATAATTTTATAAAGCTGGCCCGGCAACATTATTACGATTCGCTGCTGTTCCACCGGGTAATAAAGGGTTTTGTGGCACAGGCCGGTGACCCCTCATCCAAATACGCTGCCGATACTGTTTTGCTGGGCGACAGCGACCTGCATTACACCGTGCCCGCCGAAATTTTCCCCGAAAAATATTACCATAAGCGCGGCGCTGTGGGCATGGCCCGCGACGATAACCCGGCTATGGCTTCATCGGCCTGCCAGTTTTATATTGTGGAAGGGAAGGTGGCCAACGATTCTACTTTTATAAAAGCCAAAAAGCGCACCGGCTACGAAATACCCGAAGCACATCAACAAGCGTACCGGACAACGGGCGGCATACCGCACCTGGATTCCAAATACACGGTTTTTGGCGAAGTAACAAAGGGCATGGCTGTAGTGGATAAAATATGCGCGGTGGCTACCGATAAAAACGACCGGCCTAAAAAAGAAGTACGCATTATAAAACTAAGGATGATAAATTAGCGGGCATACATGAACAAAAAGAAACCCATAAGCGCCAAACGGAAATGGGCGCAGCGATTTTTAAAAATTGCCGGCAACCTGGCGCCGGTTACCACGGTGCGCTTACTTTCTAAGTATGTGTTTAAGCCACAAAAACGCCAGTTGAAACCTGCACATATTGAATGCCTGCGCAAGGCCACGAAGTTTAAGTTTGAGGCGGAGGCTTTCCGCAGGCCGGGCAAAATGGTAAAGTTATCGTGCTATCAGTGGGGCGAAGGGAGTAAAACAATATTGCTGGTACACGGCTGGGATGCGAAGGCGCTGGATTACTACCGCATGATTCCCCATTTGGTGGAAGCCGGTTATAAAGTAATTGCTTTCGATGGGCCGGGGCATGGAAAGTCGGAAGGCGAAAGCAGCCACATGGTTGATTTTAAGCAGGTGCTGTACCAAATGGCCAAACGCATGGAACTGCCATACGCCATTATAGGCCACAGCATGGGCGGCGCGGCTGCCACTTTTATGCTGATGGATTACGATGTGCGGGTGCCCCGCCTGGTAACTATTGCCATCCCTATTGTTTCGATGCGGTATTTTCAAAAAATGTTTTCGGTAATGAAGGTGCCCATGAAAATGCAAAAAGCGTTTTACGAAGGGTACATACAGGAAATTGGCGAGCCTATTGAGCGCTACAACCTGCTGGACCGCACAGAAACCATAAAAGCGGATAAGGTGCTGATGGTTTACGATGAGAACGACCGCATTGTTTCTGAGGCCGATACCAAAGCGTTTTTACAAAGCCACCCGGAGATAGAGAGGTTTAATGCTGTTGATACGGGGCATTACAACATTATCCGCAGTAAACTGGTGGTAGAGCGGATTCTGGAATTTTTAAAGTAGCGGTTTTATTCTTCAACAATAGCAGCCCGCAGGTACTCGCGGTTAAGGCGGGCTATGTTGGTTAGTTTAATTTCTTTGGGGCATTCGGCTTCGCAGGCGCCAATATTGGTGCAGTTGCCAAAACCTTCTGCATCCATTTGGTCAACCATATTCAAAGCCCTGTTCGTACGCTCGGTATCGCCCTGCGGCAATAAAGCCAGCTGCGATATTTTAGCCGATACAAACAGCATAGCTGCCGAGTTAGGGCAGGCCGCCACACAGGCGCCACAACCTATACAGGCGGCAGCATCCATGGCTTTATCGGCTTTTGCTTTTTCAACGGGCAGGCAGTTGGCATCCTGCGCCTGGCCGGTATTTACCGATACATAGCCACCGGCGGCAATAATGCGGTCGAAGGCGGAGCGGTCAACCACTAAATCTTTTACTATAGGAAAGGCCTTGGCGCGGAAAGGCTCCACATAAACAGTTTCGCCATCCTTAAAGGTGCGCATGTACAACTGGCAGGTAGTGGCGGCATGGTGCGGGCCATGGGCACGGCCGTTGATATACATGCTGCACATACCGCAAATACCCTCGCGGCAGTCGTGGTCAAAGGCAATAGGCTCTTCGCCCTTGCGGATAAGATTGTCGTTCAGCACGTCAATCATTTCCAGAAAACTCATATCGGCATTTACATTGTCAACACTATAGTCAACCAGTTTGCCTTCGCTTTGGGCGTTTTTTTGCCGCCACACCTTGAGATTAATTTTCATAATATTCCGTTTTATCAGCCCTGTTTGAAGGGTTGTAATTGTTCTTTTGTCAGTTTTCTTTAACAGTCATTTGTTTAAACTCATTAGAAAACACCTTTTTTTTGAACTGTGGTATTTTGCCAAAATTCATCAGCAAACCAACCTCAATTTCAGTGGCTTTCAAATAGTTTAATAGCTGTGCTTCGTGTTCTTCACAAAGTGTTTCAGCCGCTTTTAATTCCAGTATTACACAGTCATTTACAACAATATCTGCAAAATAACTTCCCACTTCTTTGTTGTCATAAAACACTTTAATGGGTTTTTGAGCAGTAACCTTCAAATCAAATTTGGCTAACTCCATCATCATAGCATTCTCATAAACCTTTTCAAGAAACCCATAGCCTAAAATGTTATAAACATTATAATAAGCCCTGATAGCTTTATCAGTAATATCAGAATGTTTAAACTTCTCGTCAACCATTTTTATTTTTTAATGGAACGCTGATTGTCATTATTAATACTGATTTTATCATTTCTAAATCATGATAATAATGAGGATAAGTGTTCTATTGGCTGTTTTTTATTGAACGCTGATAGTCATTACTGTCATTATCAATATTGATTTTATCATTTCTAAATCATAAGAATAATGAAGATAAGCGTTCTATCAATGCTACTTATAACTCCTTACCTGTAATTTTATGTTCTCAAATTTCAGTTCTTCCTTGTGTAATTCGGGGTCGGCGTCAACGCCTTTAAATTCCCAGGCTGCCACATACGCGTAGTTATCATCATCGCGTTTTGCCTCGCCCTGGTCCTGGTATTCTACACGGAAATGGCCGCCGCAGCTTTCGTTGCGGTTCAGCGCATCTACTACCATTAATTCGCCCAGTTCAATAAAATCGGCCACGCGGTTGGCTTTATCAAATTCGGGGTTGAATTCGTCGGCACTACCGGGTATGCGCACATCGCTCCAAAATTCTTTGCGCAATTCCTGTATCATGGTGCGGGCTTTGGTTAAGCCTTCGGCGCTGCGGGCCATGCCGCAGTATTCCCACATAATGTTACCCAGCTTTTTATGAAAATCGTCTACCGGTTTGGTGCCTTTTACATTCATCAGTTTTTCCTGGCGGGCCTTTACTTCATTTTCAATATCTGTAAATGCCTGCTGGTCGGGCGAAATAGCCCCTGCCTGTATTTGGTTGGCCAGGTAATTGCCAATAGTGTACGGAATAACAAAGTAGCCATCGGCCAGGCCCTGCATCAGCGCCGAAGCACCGAGGCGGTTAGCGCCCTGGTCGCTAAAATTAGCTTCGCCAAGGGCGTATAAGCCCTGCACGCTGGTCATCAGTTCATAATCCACCCACAGCCCACCCATAGTATAATGCACGGCGGGGTACACCTTCATAGGTGTTTCGAGCGGGTTCTCATCGGTAATGTTTTGGTACATGGGGAATAACTCGCCGTAGCGCGCTTTCACCACATCAATACCCAGGCGTTTAATAGCATCGCTGAAATCGAGGAACACGCCTAAACCAGAGGGCACTATACCCCGGCCCTCATCACATACTTCTTTAGCAGCACGCGAAGCAATATCGCGCGGGCAAAGGTTACCGAATGATGGGTACTTGCGCTCCAAATAATAATCGCGGTCGGCTTCGGCTATATCTTTAGCTTTTTTTAGCCCTTTGCGTATGGCTTCGGCATCTTCTTTTGTTTTAGGCACCCATACGCGGCCATCGTTGCGCAGCGATTCGCTCATCAGCGTTAACTTGCTTTGGTAATCGCCGGTTACCGGTATGCAGGTGGGGTGTATTTGCGTGTAGCAGGGGTTGCCAAAATAAGCGCCGCGTTTGTAGGCTTTCCAGGCGGCGGTTACATTGCTGCCCATAGCATTGGTGGAAAGGAAAAACACATTGCCATAGCCACCGGTGCATAGCAGCACGGCATGGCCCGCGTGGCGTTCCAACTTACCGGTTATCAGGTTGCGCACAATAATACCTTTGGCTTTGCCCTCCACCACCACTACATCCACCATTTCGTGACGGCTGTACATGGTTACATTGCCCAGCTTAACCTGCCTTTCGAGCGCCTGGTAAGCACCCAGCAATAACTGCTGGCCGGTTTGGCCACGGGCATAAAAAGTACGGCTTACCTGCACACCACCGAAAGAGCGGTTATCGAGCAAACCGCCATACTCGCGGGCAAAAGGAACACCCTGCGCGGTGCACTGGTCAATAATATTACGGCTTACATCGGCCATGCGGTACACATTCGCTTCGCGCGAACGGTAATCGCCCCCTTTTATCGTATCGTAGAATAAACGGTAAACGGAATCGCCGTCGTTTTTATAATTTTTGGCTGCATTAATGCCGCCCTGTGCGGCAATAGAGTGTGCGCGGCGCGGCGAATCCTGAAAGCAGTAGGCTTTTACCTTGTACCCCAGTTCGGCCAGCGAAGCGGCAGCCGAAGCCCCGGCCAGGCCGGTGCCTACAACTATAATTTCAAGTTTACGCTTATTGGCCGGGTTTACCAGCTTGGCATGTTCCTTATAATGGGGCCATTTATCGGCTAAAGGGCCATCGGGTATTTTTGAATTTAGTTCAGCCATATATCAGTGAATAATGAATAGTTCAGTTTAATAATTTTATCAGGTTTTCTACATCATTAAATTCTTTGGATAATTTCGAAAGGTTTAATTTTTTCAACAAAACTATAGCGTCATCAACTTCATCATAATTGGTTTTTGGCTTTACAGTACCATCTATAACCTCTCTTTTCTGGTATTTTTCCTTTACAAAGCCTTTAAGTTTGCTCTTAGGGTTCGGTATTTCAGTAGCATGTTTTTCCCCATACTTTGCTTTCAATGCTTCCGAAAGTTTAAGGTTAAAATAGCCGTCTAAAACTTCAGGTTGCGATAAAAACCATGCCTCCATTTCCTGCACCATGTAATAAACATGTGGTTTGCCCGTTAGCCCGGTTTCTTTTAGCTCAACCTCTTTATCCTTTTCATGCCTGTCAAGGTCAACTAATACCGATTTTACGGTACTTTTTTTGTCGAGGTTATATTTTTTTAAAGCATCGCTCTTGCCTTTACTAAGGTTAAAAACCTTTCTGCCCTTCAGGTGGGCTGAAAACAAATGATTAAACCCCTCGCGTAAACGCGGGTCGCCCTCAACAAATATGGTTAAGTTTTCTACCATCTGTTACCTCCCAAATCGCCCGACCTCCACATCTCACCGGGTAAAAATTTATCGTACCATCCCTCAAAATCCTTTTCAGTATATTTTTTTACGATTGTAGCGTTATCCTCGTTTTTTTCAAAAACAATAATGTTCTCAATTTCAAACATATCGAGCAATAAAGGCGAATGGGTTGAAATAATAATCTGGCTTGTTTTTGCAGCATATTTTATGGCCTCTGCCAAAGTATGAATCATGTCTGGGTGTAAACCTAATTCAGGTTCATCAATACAAACCAAGCTGCCTCGGTTAGGATTATAGAAAATAGCCATTAAACAAAGGAAGCGAAGTGTGCCGTCAGATATATTAAGTGCCGGTGTTAGTTTATTCAAGTGTTTCTCATCTAACTGTAATTGGATATGGGTTCCTAAAGGCAAAAAGTCAACTTGTGTATAAACATTACTTACCTTTTCGAGTTGCTTATTTATATCCGATAAAGCCAACTTTTGGTTTTGCTTAAGCCAATTTAAAAGCTGTGCAAGGTTACCGCCACCTTCCGAAAGCTTAGACTGGTCGAGCGGTACGACAGGTCTTCTTAATTCTGAATTTTTTGAGGTATCAAAAAATGAGTAAACGCTGATTCCTAAGATATACGTCCTAAGTCTGGTAAGTAAGTCTGGGATAGTATTTGATACAGTAAAAGCGGTCTCGGTTCCATCGTTAATTATATAACGTTTCTTTTCTAATTTAGAAGTATCTAATTTGTTTTCGGACAATTGTAGAGTCGTATATTGATTCTTACGTGTAAAAACAGTTAAATCTATTCCTTCTGTTGTTGTCACAATAATATTTTCACCTATTGATGGGGAATTTGGTTTCCCGAGACCAATGTTTATTTGATATTTAACCTCTTTTGCTTGTGTGCTTGGAAGATTTGGATTGATAATATTTCCATCAAATACGAATTCCATAAGAAATTGTATAACTGTAACGTTCTTCTTTTTGCCAGAAAAAAATACGTTATCAGGCGACCCCCATTCATTATAAACAAGATTCTTAACTGCTTTACCTTCAATCGCTTCTTTCAAAAATTTTATCGCCTTAAAAAAATTACTCTTTCCACTCCCATTAATACCCACCAAAACATTTTCCCCTTTCTCAAGATTGATGGTACAATCCTGGAAACCAAAGAAGTTTTGAAGGCGGATACTCTTAATCACAATTGGTTCTTTATCTAAAATCTAATGTCTAACGTCTAATGTCTAATGTCTAATGTCTGTTTACTTCACCCACCCCAAATAAATAGTAATGGGCATTAAGGCAAAAATTAAAGGCACTACTACCGAAAATGCAGCCCCTGCTATAGCAATAAGGCCGTTATATTTTACATGGTTCAAACCTAAAGTCTGGAAGGCGCTTTTAAAGCCATGCAGCAAGTGCCAGAATAACGAAAAGCAGCCTGCTACATATATTAACACCACTACCGGGCTTTGAAACACCTGCACCATTACGGCAAACAGGTTTTCCTGGTTATCGGCATCAACGCCGTATTGCTCAATGCCTGTAAAGCGTGTTTTAACCCAAAAATTGCTGAGGTGCAGAACAAGAAACAGGAGGATTAAAGTGCCCAGCAAAGCCATACTGCGCGAGTACCACTTGCTGTTGGCATTGGGTTGGTTATAAACATATTTTACCGGACGGGCATCGCGGTTTTGCTTGTATAAAAGCAACCCATCAACAATATGGATAAGCAACCCGGCAAACAGGCCTATTTCCATAGTGCGGATAATGAGATTGGTGCCCATAAAATGCGCCCATTTATTAAAAGTAACGCCGCCATCGTTAAACCATATCATGCCGTTAATAGTAGCATGTACTATTAAAAAGCTGATGAGGAATAAACCGGTAAGCCCCATCAATAATTTTTTTCCTATCGAAGTTTTAAACAGTGCTGAGTTAGCCATGGAACAGACGTTAGATGTTAGACATTATACAACCGACAATTAACTTACTATTAAACAAAGTTGTACCCCCTTTGGTTAAAGCAGGTCAAAATTATATGGTGGAGCGTAAAATGAAAGTTTTTGGGGCAGAAATTTTAAACAATGTTGATTTTCAGGTATATCTGAATGATTTTTGTTAGTTGCTGCAAATTCGGGCATTCTTCTATTTTTACGTAAAAATCTGACACCATGAAAAAATACGCATTTGTTTTGGCCGTAGCTTTAATAGCCATACTAGCCGGTTGTAAAAAGGATACTGATAATGCTGCCGCCTGGGTGGGCACTTATACCAGTACCGGAACAGTAACCGATAGCCTTAACCAGGTAACTATTTCAGAAGTAAATAGCTCTACACTGCAAATTCAGTTACAATATAAGTATAACATCAGCGGCGTTTCCGGGGTTTATACTTTTGCCACTATACAAGGCGCAAAACTTTCAACAGCCACATCTGCATCGGTTAACGAATCAGGTACAATATCAGGTAGTGCAGGCACCTACCAGTTTACAGGTGGTGGGGCGCTTTCAGGCAATTCGCTTACTTTAACCGGCCAGGCGGTAAATACCAGCAACAGTTCAGATATCAGGTATTACGTGTTTACCGGCAGCAAATAATAATAATGAAGTACACCCTTATAACAGGCGCATCGAAAGGTATAGGTAAGAGCATTGCCATTGAGGCTGCCAACAGGGGCATGAATTTGCTATTGGTGGCGCGCTCGCAGGATTTGCTGGATAAACTGGCAGAAGAATTATCGAAAAAAAATGTTTCGGTTAAAACTTTTGCGGTTGATTTAATGGCTAACGATGCGCCTAAAAAGGTATTTGAATTTGCTAAGCAAAACGGCCTTGATATAAACATGCTGGTTAATAACGCCGGCATGGGTTTTTACGGTGTTTTTGATGAATGCCCGCTGGAAAAGCATTTGGAGGTGATGCACCTGAATATGGACGTGTGCGTAAAGATGGCTTACGGGTTTTTACAAAGCAGCAACCCTAACCAGCAGCGCTATATTTTAAATACAGTTAGTACCGGCGCTTACCAGCCGGTGCCGCGCATGGGTATTTATTGTGCCACTAAATCGTTTATGCTATCGTTTACCAGGGCGTTGCGCCATGAGCTTAAAGGCAAAAAGGTGTATGTAACGGCCCTTTGCCCCGGCCCTACGGAAAGCGATTTTTTTGCCCCGGCCCAAATGACCCGCGTGGTAGAGAAGAACCCGCAGTTTATGATGGGCTCAGATAAGGTAGCCAAAGTGGGTTTAAATGCGCTGCTACGTAACAAAAGTGTGGCTATACCGGGTATTCAAAACCAGGCAGGGGCATTTTTTGCGCGTATAATACCGCACGATGTGATAGTACCTGTAATAGCCAAGTTCTTCAAGGTATAATTTACGTGGGTTGTATTTACCCATCTTATCCATTTCGCACATGAAAAAGATTTCCTTTCTGATACACGGAAAAGCAGCTAAGCATAGTGCGTTGGAAAAGCAATTAAGGACCGTTTTTGTAGGCGATTATGAACTAAGTTTCCAGGTTACAAGGTTTGCAGGGCATTTTATTGAACTGGGTACACAAGCGGTACAAAACGGGGCCGATTATATTATATGCGTGGGCGGCGATGGCAGCCTGAACGAGGTAGCTAACGGGGTAATGCGGGTAAAAGATAAAAGCCTGCCCGGCGCCGAAAGGGTGAATGAAGTACGGATTGGGGTATTGCCACGCGGTACCGGCAACGATTTTGTAAAAAGTGCGGGTGGCGCGCCTGATATGCAGGGGCTTAAAAAGCTGGTTGATGACGATAAGTTTATGAATATTGACCTCGGGCTGGCAGAATACACCAGCCCGCTGGACGAACGGGTGAAAAGGTACTTTATCAATATTACCGACATTGGCATAGGCGGTGTAATTGCCAATAAACTGGCCGGTTCATCGAAAAGGTTTGGGCCAACTATTACTTATCAGTATGCGGTTATTTCCACCCTTTTTTCGTATAAAAACCAGCAGGTAAAGGTTACTGCCGATACTTTTAGTTATACCGGCAAGGTAATGAGCCTGATTGTGGCGAATGGCAAATACTTTGGCGGCGGTATGGGAATAGCCCCACACGCCGCTATTGATGATGCACAGTTTGCCATTGTGGTAATAGGGGAAATATCAATGATGGAATACCTGAAAAACCTGGGCGATATAAAGAAGTGCAAAACAATTAACCACCCGCAGGTAACATACCATACTGCTAAAGAAATACAGATTGAAACGCCCGGTTGCCAGCAACCCATTGATATGGACGGCGAATTTGCAGGCACATCGCCATTAAAAATAAGCATGGCGGCAGGGGCTATAAAGTTTTTGGGGTAAAAAATAAGCCTCTCCTTTTGGTAAAGAAGAGGCTTTTACCCTAAAACCAAAACTTAACTATTGTTGTTTAATATACCTTTTATTCCCGCTGTTGTCAAGATAGTACTTGCCACCTTTTGGGCCGGTGTATACAGTTTCGCCTTTAGGGCCTTTCATTTTAGGATCAACAGGGTCGGTTGGTTTAGCCGTTTTGCCTGAAGTAGCTGGTTTTGATTCTTTAGCCGCAGCAGGTTTTTCAGAAGAAGCTGCTTTGGTTGAAGTTGCTTTGCCAGTGCTGCCTTTTGAGCCGGTTGAAGCCGTGCTTTTAGGGGCAGGAGTTGTTTTGCCGGTTGAGGCTTTAGCGCCGGTAGAACTTTTGGCTGACGATGATTTGCCTGATTGGTTTTGGGCGCTAACGCTCAAAGAGATGGTTGCGGCCATGAATAACATAGCCAGGGTTTTGATGATTTTCATTTTTTTGGGTTTGAATTGATTGTTATTAAGTACGACAAAAATGATTTTTTTATTAAATAATCCATGTTTTTAAGCAGAAAAAAACTCCGGCAAGATGCCGGAGCTTGTTTGTTTGCCTTACACCCAATTACTATTTCTTTTTAGTAGCTGGTTTAGATTGCGACTTGCCGGTAGACTTGGCGCCATCGGCCTTTTTTGCAGAACTGGTTTTAGCCATAGGCTTTGCTGCCTTTTTACCATCTTTTTGCTGGGTAGTTTGGCTTGTTTTAGCAGCAGGTTTACTTTCTTTTTTTGCTGCATTTTGAGCATTAACGCTAAGCGCAAGTGCGGCCACTGCAAAGGTGAGGGCCACATTTCTGAACAGTTTCATTGTTTTTTGTTTTGGTTAAAAAAATGCTTGTTAGGTCAAAACTAAAGCCGTTGTGCATTCGCAAATGGCTTTTAACTTAAGTTAACCCGGGCTGTAATTTGCACCATAATAAATGCCATTACATCCAATAAAAGTGCCACCAGTTGGGTTATTTAAACGCCGGCAAAGGCATAATACCCGTGGGCTTTACCTTTATTTTTTGTTGGTTTCTTTTTTGCCGGTTGCGGCTTTGGCACCGGTAGCGGCTTTTGTACCAGTTGCAGCTTTGGGGCCGGTTGTTTTAGTAGTAGTGGTTTTATTACCCGTAGTGCCTTTAGCGCCCGAAACCGCTACAGGTTTTGAGGTTTGGCGGGCGGTGTTTGCATTTTGAGCGTTAACGCCCAGTGTTAGAGAGGCTGCTGCGAATACCAGCGCCAGGTTTTTAAGAGCTTTCATTTTTATTTGTTTTTTAATGATGAAATGCCCGTTAAACCCAAACCAAGTGCCAAGTTGTATGCAGATAATTTGCTTTAACTTTCGTTAACCACGCATTGTTAATATGGATAATATGGGTTAAAAATGGTTTTGCGCGGTAAAGTGCTATAAAAAGAGGGTAGAGGATTTGTTAAGGACGGGGCTAAAAAAAATAAATCCCGCCCGGTGAGGGGCAGGATTTATTTTTAAAAGCTTAATAGGGCCGGGCCCGTTGGCTTATTTTGTACCAGTAGCAGCTTTTGCACCTTTAGTTTCGGTTTTAGCGGCTGGCTTTGCAGCAGGCTTAGCAGCTGGTTTAGCTTCTTTCTTGTCAGCAGCTTTAGTTTCAGTTTTAGCAGCTGGTTTGGCTTCAGTTTTGGTTGTTCCCTGTGCGCTTACGGCGATTACGGCCATAGCAACAGAAAAAGTCAAAAGGATTTTTTTCATGGCTTTTTTTAGTTTTTGGGTTTATTAATAATGGGTCAAATGTATTGGTGGGCGTGCAGGTTTTGTATTGATAATCAGCGTTTTTTAACTTTCTATAACAACTTTTAAGTTAAAATAGTGCGCGAGGGCCAAGGGATTTATATTGCTTAATTATTTACTGTATAACTGATCGTTACCGGTGGTTTAGCAGGCCAATTGTTATATACCAATGGGTAAAAAGAAAGCCCCTTACCGAAACCAGCAAGGGGCAACCGTTTAACCCATCAACTATCGAAAAACATTTATGTCTTTTACTGCCTTTTCTTATTCGCATAATAAAAAGACAGGTAGTTTTATGACGGCATAACAGGCAATGGGTTTAATTGCGGGTAAAAATTTTTTTCTTTGCTACCGGCCATTTAAAAAAAAATCTGTGCTTATGCTGTTAAAGGAAACTACCGCACTTATTACAGGGGCTTCGAGGGGAATAGGAAATGCTATAGCCCGGAGGTTTGCGGCCGAGGGCTGTAATGTGGCTTTTACTTACCTGAACTCGGAAGAGAAAGCATTGCAGTTAGAGAAGGAACTGGCAGGTGTAGGTGTTAAGGCTAAAGCTTATAAATCGGATGCAGGCTCTTTTGCCGATAGTGAAAAGCTAGTGGAAGATGTGATGAAAGATTTTGGAACGATTGACGTTTTGGTTAACAACGCGGGTATTACACGGGATAACCTGATTTTGAGAATGACGGAGGAACAATGGGACGAAGTGATGGCCGCCAATTTGAAATCGGTATTTAACTTAACCAAGCATGTGTCTAAAATAATGCTGCGGAACAAAAAAGGTTCTATTATTAACCTTACCTCGATAGTGGGGCAAAAGGGGCAGGCCGGGCAGAGTAATTATGCGGCCTCGAAGGCGGGCATTATAGGTTTTACAAAATCAATTGCCGATGAGTTTGGTTCGCGGAATATAAGGTGTAATGCTATTGCGCCGGGTTTTATTGAAACCGATATGACCGGTGTGTTGAACGAAGAGACTAAAAAAGGGTTAATGGCCCTGATACCGATGAAACGGATGGGCAGTGCCGATGAGGTGGCTGGTGTGGCATTGTTTTTGGCCAGCGGGCTTTCTACTTATGTATCGGGGCAGGTAATTAGTGTGTGCGGCGCCATGAACCGCTAAACAAAATGGCCGATTATTTATTAATGATTAAAACTACAAGTTGAACGCGGGGCTTTCATTTCAATATCCAGTTTGGTTTATAATTTTTTGCCTTGCGGCGGGGGCGTTGTATGCAGCCCTTTTGTATTACCACGATACTACTTTTGATGAAAAGAGCGCGGGCATAAAAACATGGAAGTACCTAATGGCAGGCGCCCGTTTTGTGGTGGTAAGCATACTGGCTGTGTTGCTGCTTTCGCCGTTTATAAGGAGCAGGCATACGCAAAAGTTTAAACCTATTGTGGCTATAGTGGCCGATAACAGCGAATCAGTAAAAGCAGGGTTAGGCAAAGACACTACTTTATATCAGCAAAAAATAAAAGAGCTTGCCAATGCGCTGAGCGATAAATATGAGGTGGCAGAGTTTTCGGCTGGCGATAAGCTGCGGAAGGGGGTAGATTTTAGCTTTAACGATAAAAGCACCGATTTAAGCACCGCCCTGAGTGATGTAAGCGATTTATACTATAATCAAAACCTGGGGGCTGTAATTATAGCCAGCGATGGGATTTATAATAAAGGAGTAAACCCGGTTTATACCGCTGCACAGGCCAGCTACCCCATATACACCATTGCCATAGGCGATACCACTGTTAAAAAGGACCAGAAAATAGCCAATACCTATTGCAACAGCATTGTTTACCTGAGCGACCAGTTTGGTTTGCGGGCAGATGTGGAGGCCAATAATTATGCAGGGAAGGCCACCAAACTTGGTGTTTACCAAATAGAAACCGGGGCTGAACCGAAATTGCTACAGAGCAAGGATATTAGCTATACCAGCGATAATTTTTACCAGCAGTTTGATTTTATACTGAATGCTGATAAAGCTGGTATAATGCATTACCGGCTGGTGCTTGGAAACCTGGAAGGCGAGGCTACGCTAAAGAATAATGTGCGCGATATTTTTGTGGAGGTGCTGGATGGCAGGCAGAAAATACTGCTGGTGGCCAACTCGCCGCACCCGGATATAGCGGCGTTTAAAGCAGCGATAGAAAATAATAAGAACTACCAGCTTGATGTGGAGTATGCGGCTTCGTTTTCGCGGAAGCTGGACGATTATAACCTGATAATATTACACCAACTGCCAAGCGCCAGCAACAACGCTTTTGATATTTTAAAGCAGGCACAGAAACTAAAAAAGCCCCTGCTGTTTGTAATTGGTTCAGGAACACAACTAACAGCGCTTGAGCGGGCGGAGAATGCCCTGATAATAAAGGGCGGGGCCGATAAATTTAACGATGCCACAGCAGCGGTGGCAAAAGACTTTGCCCTTTTTACGCTTACCGATAAAACGGTGCAGACTATTGCCAAACTGCCGCCGTTTTCGTGCTTTTTTGGGGTTTATGATGTGAACCCATCATCGAAGGTACTGATGCGGCAAAAGATAAACTCGATTGAAACCGACTACCCGCTTTGGCTTTTTAACGAGAGTGGTGAAGCTAAAGTTGGGGTTATTTGCGGCGAGGGCCTTTGGCGCTGGCGCTTGTATGATTACATGTTGAACAAAAACCAGGATGCCACAAACGAGTTGATTGATAAAACCGTGCAGTACCTGGCGGCGAAGGATGATAAGCGGCCATTCAGGGTAAGTATACCCAAGAATATTTTTGAAGATAATGAGGCCGTGAGTTTTGAGGCGCAGTTATATAATGCCAGCTACGAATTGGTGAACCAGCCCGATGTGGACATGAAGATTACCGGCGATGATGGCAAGGACTACACTTACAAATTTACCAAAACAGAGAACGCTTATAACCTGAATGCGGGCTTTTTGCCGGTGGGTAATTACTCGTATGTAGCTACTACCAAACTGGGCGCCAATGCTTATACCGCGGGGGGTAAGTTTTCGGTGAGCCCGCTGCAACTGGAGCAGATGCGCACCCAGGCCGATTACCAGGTGCTGTATCAGCTTGCGTCGCAGCATAGCGGGGCTATGCACAGTGTGAACGATGCCGATAAAATTGCCGCAGAGATTGATGCTAAAAACCAGTTGAAGCCGGTGCTTTATGATACGTTTATGACGGAGAGCGCTGTAAACCTGCCCTGGATATTCTTTGTCC
>DASZPC010000647.1:0-5350 GCA_035550455.1 Chitinophagales bacterium
CTGCCATGGTATTTCAGGCTGAACATGAGGGTTTGGAAAAACTTCAGCTTTACTGTAGGCAAAAAGGATAAGAAGAAAGAAGACAGGCGTGAAGTATCGCTTGAAATTTACCTGCAGATACAGAACCTGATTGGTACTGAAAATATCCTGAACGTTTACCGCTACACCGGTGTGGCCAATACCGATGGTTATTTGAACGATCCATCGAGTTTGCCGGCCATTGAGGCATCGTTGAACCCACAGGCCTATAAAGATTTGTATTCGGCTTATATAAACAGGCCGGGTAATTACAGTTTACCACGAAGGATTTTCCTTGGCGGTATATTCTCATTCTAATTGAACCTTTGAACCAATTTTTATAAACGAACCTAGGAAAACATTAATTAACCAAATTATTAAGGACATGAAAAGGATGTTATTAAATGCAACAATGTGCGGGGTTTTTACCCTGGCCGTTGCATGGGTGCAGGCAAGGGAGACCACCAACATGCCACCGCATACCAATTCGCATGCATCGTTTAAAACCGATGCGGGCGATTGTGTGGCAAGTACCTCGCAGTTTGATATGGATATCAATAACGTAAGGGCCCGTATATTAGGCGGTGGCGATATGTGGTGGAATTTTAGCGAGCCTAAATACGAAGTGCCCAAGGGCGATGGTTCACATCCATTGTGTTCCATATTTGCCGGCGCTGTGTGGATTTCGGGTTACGATGCGGGTGGCAACCTTAAATGTGCTGCACAAACTTACCGCGAAGGTGGTAACGACTTTTGGCCCGGCCCGCTTACCAATGGCGATGTTGACCAGGCTACCTGTACCCAATATGACCGCCAGTTTAACGTATATGGGGCCAATATAGCTATTGCACAAACTGCTTATGCTACCAAAGGGAACCTGACTACCGAAGGCGATATACCTAAGGACGTATTGGCATGGCCAGCTATTGGCAATCAGTACCTGGCTACCGACCCTTCTTTAATTGGGCAAACCTTTAATGTAACATCTAACCTTGCCCCCTTTCATGATGCCGATGGCGATGGCGCCTATGACCCTACAAAAGGCGATTACCCTGTAATACCCTGCCGCAGTGGCGATGCCACTGCCTATGCCGACCAAATGGTATTTTGGGTGTTTAACGATTTGGGTAATATACATACCCAAACCAACGGGCAGGCTATTGGCGTACAGGTTAATGCCCTGGCTTTTGCTTTTCAAAGTACTGATGATATTAATAACATGACTTTCTATAAGTACGAGATTATTAATAAGTCATCGAACAACCTTTACCAAACTTACGTTTCGCAATGGGTTGACCCTGATTTGGGTTGTTACTCTAACGACCGTGTAGGTTGCGATACAACCCGTAACCTGGGCGTTTGTTATAACGGTTCTACCCCTGACCCTGATAACTGCCAAAATGAAAATGGTTATGGCAGCCAGCTTCCGGCAGTGGGCGTTGACTTTTTTGAAGGCCCATTGGCTGATAACGGTGCACAAATTGGTTTATCTTCTTTCGTTTACTTTACCAATGGTGCAGTAACCGCACAAGCGGACCCCTCAACAGCCGCACAATACCGTAACTATCAAACCGGCTACTGGGCCGATGGCACTCCGTTTACCCAGGGTGGAACCGGATATGGTGGTTCAGTGCCCACTAAATTTATTTTCCCGGGCAACCCAAGCGATGGAAACGCGTGGAGCGAGTGCCAGGTGGCAAGCCAGTTACCGGCCAATGATCGTCGTTTTGTGCAGTCGTCCGGCCCTTTTACACTTAAGCCCGGCGTATCGCAATACATAACTGTAGGTGCTGTTTGGGTTAGGCCTTCAGGTAATGGCGTAGGCCTTTGCCCCGATTTTAATAATACTATTGGCCCTGCCGATGATAAAGCACAGGCGCTGTTTAACACTTGCTTTAAACTGCTGGATGGCCCCGATGCACCAACTTTACAAATCAGGGAATTATCGAAACAGTTAATCATTAACCTTATTAACCCTACCGGTAATAACAAAGGCGAGGGCTATAACCAGGTAGATGGTTCTACTGCCCAGGCTGTAAACCAGTACCTTGGCGGTAATGGCGACTCAACCTACAAATTCCAGGGTTACCGTTTATACCAGGTATCAAGCCCTACGGTGAGCGCCAGTGATTTAAGTGATGTGAACAAAGCAGTACAAATTGCCGAGGTGGATGTAAAAGACGGTGTTGCCAAAATTATTAACTATATAAAAGACCCCGTGCTGGGCCTTGTACCTACACTGGAGATAGATGGCAACGATGCCGGTGTTACCAATTCGTTCAATGTTACTAAAGATTACTTTGCAACCGGCTCAAACAGCGAGTTGGTTAACCACAAAACATATTATTATGCGGCTATTGCTTATGCTTATAATAACTACAAGCAATACGACCCGACGCAGCCAACCGCAGGTGGCCAGTTAATTCCATACCTGCAGGGCCGTAATAACTTTAAGGTTTACGCTGCAGTTCCGCATATTATTGATTCGAGAAATGATGGTACGGTGTTGAATGCCACATGGGGCCAGGGTGTTGATGTAAAGCGTATTGAAGGCCGCGGTAATGGCGGTAACGACCTTATGCTAAGCTCTGAAACTATTGCCGCCATTTTAAATTCGGGCAATAATTTTACCGACACACTTTTATATGAAAAGGGCCATGACCCAATTGGGTTCCAGGTAACCGACCCGGTTTCGCTGAAAGAAGCAGATTTCGAGCTGCGCTTTGTTGATAGTGCAACCAACCTGGTTGGCGGTACTACCAAGTGGTTCCTGCACGACCTTACCAATGGCGATACTATTTGGAGCGACAGGACCCTTGACCGCCCGTACCAGCAACAAATAGTATATAACAACAACGGCGATTTGGTTGATTACGGTTTCTCCATTAAACTGGGTACCCCACAGGCAGTATATACCCTGCCCGGTAATTACCTTACCACAGGTACCACACCGCGTTATATTTATGGCGCCGATGGCGATGCAAGCAGTATAAGCTATACCGATTCATCGAAACCCTGGTTAACCTTTATTAAAGATAACGGGGTGGTTGATGTAACTAACTGGATACGTACCGGTGTATTGTTTACGCCTGCCACCGGGCAGGGGGGCAATAATCCTTTGGCGGCTGTATTTGATGCCAACTGGTATTATACCTCGCTTACCCCCCCAAATGGCAACACTACCAATGCAGGGTTTATTTACGATGACTCGGATAATGTGTACAGCAATATATTAGGTGGTATGTGGGCGCCTTACTGTCTTTCGGCCAATTACTCAAACAAGAGCGCCAGTGGTGCAACACCACCTTATGTATATGGCCCGGGCTTTAAATGGTTGTATTATGGCTCACAAACACCTCCGCAAAATACACTTGACCATGTGGCCAGTGTGGATGTGGTAATTACACCAGATAAGAGCAAGTGGTCGCACTGTATAGTGCTTGAAACCGGCGAGGATGAGGGTATTAACCAGGGTAACGACCTTTTTCAACGCAGTGCTTACAATAATACCTTATCAGGCAAAGGCGCTTTGAAAGGTGAAATACGTATGCATTATTCTAAAAAGTGGAATAATCCGAATACACGCGATTACTTGGTTGATGACCCTGCTGATACAGGCAGGTCGTGGTTCCCCGGTTATGCCATTAATGTTGAAACCGGTGAAAGGCTGAATATTTACTTTGGTGAAAGTTCGGACATGGGCGACCAAAACGGCCGCGATATGTTGTGGAACCCTACCGGTAATGTTTACAACCCAATTACCTTCCCTAACCAAACTATTCAGCAGGTGCCATATTTTGGCGGTAAACATTTTATTTATGTTGCCGAAACAAAATACGATGAGGGCGCTGCTGCACAAAAGTTGCTTTTAACCGAGTATGACAGTATCAAGAACGTTCAGGGTGGGGCACAGCCAAAAGCTGTTTATCCGTTCTACCGTACTTTGATGTGGACCTGTATCCCATACCTCAACTTTGGGTACTCGTTTAACAGCGATGGCTCTAACAACGCTGCTTATATTCCGCCAAGCGAGGTAGATATACACCTGCGTGTAAACACGCCTTACCACCGTATGCTTACCAACGGTTATGACGGCATTGATTCGTTGCCACGCTACCAGTTTAGCACTAAGGGCCTGGGCGCTGCCGAGGATAATGCGAGTGTGGCCAAGAGTGCGCTTGATGAAATTAAAATTGTGCCTAACCCATACCTTGGCTATTCATCTTACGAAACCAGCCAAAACACCTCAACAGTAAAGGTTACCAACCTGCCTAATAATTGTACTGTAACCATTTATTCGTTAGACGGTACTCTTATCAGGGTGCTGAACAGGGCTATTGGTGTTGATGCTGCCACTAATAAGCGCATTGAAATAAGTGATGGTACGGAAGTAAGCGAAGTGAACGTTTCAAATACAATTGACTGGGATTTGAAAAACGATAAGGGTATTCCTATTGCCAGCGGTGTTTATCTGTTCCATGTAGATGCTCCGGGAATAGGGCAAAAAACTTTAAAATGGTTTGGGGCCGTACGCCCTGCCGATACCTCGAACTACTAAAATTGATTTAAATACGATATATGAAGAGAATTATAACATTATTAGTGCTTGTTTCCTTTATTGGCAGCGTGGCCTTTGCGGGTAACCCTGACAGGCGCGGAGAGGCTGGTGCTTACGAACTGGTAATGAACGGGTGGGCCCGCTCATCAGGGTTCTGGAGCATGAATTCGGCCAGTGTAAGCGGCGTTGAATCGGAACGCATTAACGTGGCCGGTATGGCTTACGTACCTAAAACCGAAATATCGGCCGGTTATACATTGTGGCTGCAGGGTTCAGGCGTAGGTGTGGCACAGGCAGGTGTGGCACAGAATATTAAAAACGGCAATGTGCTGGGGTTAAGCATTCAGGCGCTTACACTAGGTGAAATTGAAAGGACCACTACCGATAACCCCGAGGGGGGCATTGGTACCTACAAGCCTAATTTTATTAATATAGGTGTATCGTATTCACGCAAGTTTTCGAACAGTATTAGTGGTGGTATTACCCTGCGCTTAATTGATGAAGGCCTTGGCAATATCAATGCCTTTGGTTTTTGTGTTGATGCGGGTTTGCAATATGTTACAGGCCCCAAGGATAACATCCACTTTGGTGTTTCGTTGCGCAATGCAGGCACACCTATGAAATTCAGCGGCGATGCCTTAACCACTTCTGTTTCTATTGCTTCAACCGCTACTTACTCTTTATCCGAGTCGCAAAAGTCGAATACTTTTGAATTGCCCACGCAATTAAACATTGGCGCCGCTTATGATTTCTGGATGGGCAAAAAATACGAAA
>DASZPC010000648.1:0-5044 GCA_035550455.1 Chitinophagales bacterium
TGAAGCTGCAAAGGTGGCTCACGAAGCCGGGTTGCGTAAAGTAGAAGTATTTGTACATGGCCCGGGTGCCGGCCGCGAATCGGCTATCCGTACTATATATACCAGTGGTATTGAAGTAACCGTAATTAATGATACTACTCCAATGCCCCACAATGGCTGCCGTGCTCCTAAAAAGAGAAGGGTATAATCAGATAAGAGACATTCAGAATATAGACTTTAGACACGGGAATTCAGAATAAGAAATAAATAAAATGGCAAGATATACAGGACCAACCACCAAAATAGCCCGCAAGTTCGGCGATGCTATTTTTGGCACTGACAAATACTTTGATAAGCGCAGCTACCCTCCGGGCCAGCATGGTATGGCTAAAAAGCGTAAAACCAGTTCGGAATATGCTGTGCAGCTACAGGAAAAGCAAAAGGCCAAATATACTTATGGCCTTTTGGAGCGCCAGTTCCGTAACCTTTTTGAAAAAGCCTCGCGCAAAAAAGGTGTAACCGGCGATAACCTTTTAAAACTATTGGAAGCCAGGCTGGATAACACCGTTTACCGTTTAGGTTTTGCCGCTTCGCGCGCTCAGGCCCGCCAGTTGGTAATACACAAGCATATTGTAGTAAACGGCCACGTGGTAAATGTTCCTTCGTTTACATTAAAACCCGGCGATAAAGTGGGTATGCGTGAACGTTCAAAGAATTTAACTGTTGTACAGGATGCTATGGGCAAAAGGGGCAAAAAATTCAACTGGCTGGTAACTGACGATGCCCATGTTGAAGGCACTTTTGTTGATTTTCCGGAAAGGGACCAAATACCTGAGAATATCAATGAGCAATTGATTGTGGAATTGTATTCGAAGTAATAAGGGAGCGTTTTCTATTTAACCTAAATTAAAACCTATATAAATATGGCACTACTCACATTTCAGAAGCCCGACAAGATTACTTTACAAAAAGCCACCGATTTTGAAGGGACTTTTGAATTTAAACCGCTTGAGCCAGGTTTTGGTGTAACTATTGGCAACGCTTTAAGGAGGGTACTTCTTTCATCGTTGGAGGGTTATGCTATCAGCGGCATCAAGATTACCGGTGTTGAACATGAATTTTCTACCATTAAAGGAGTGCTGGAAGATGTAACTGAAATAGTGCTGAACCTGAAACAGGTTAGGTTGAAGAAAGTAATGGATGACGAAAATTCGGCCGACAAGATTTACATTGCCCTGAAGAATACGCCACAATTAAAAGCTGAGCATATTGAAAAGCATACCAATGTTTACCAGGTAATGAACCCTGAATTGGTTATATGCAATATGGATGGCAATGTGAACCTTGAGCTTGAGCTGACTATCAGCAAGGGGCGTGGTTATGTGCCTGCCGATGAAAACTCGAAAGAGCATCCTATAGGCTTTGTTCCCATTGATGCTATTTATACGCCTATTAAGAATGTGAAATACAGTGTTGAGCCTTTCCGTGTTGAACAGCGTGTTGACTTTGAAAAACTGGTATTGGAAGTTTCAACTGATGGCACTATACACCCTGAAGAAGCGGTAAAAGAAGCATCGCGTATTTTGATTCAACACCTGATGCTGATTACCGATGAGCATATTTCGTTTGACGCCCCCGCTTCAACCGAAACTGAAATGGTTGACGAGCATGTATTGCACATGCGTAAACTGTTGAAGACCCCGCTGGAAGACCTTGACCTTTCGGTACGCGCTTTCAACTGCTTAAAGGCCGCCAAAATCAATACCCTGGAAGAACTTGTTCAGTTTAATACAAACGACCTGTTGAAGTTCCGCAACTTTGGTAAAAAATCGTTAGTGGAAATTGAAGCCCTGTTGCACGAAAAAGGCCTGAGCTTTGGCATGGATATTAGCAAATACAGGCTTGACGAAGTATAATTTAACGACCAGATAATTTTTTAATTTTTATAGCGATGAGACACGGAGATAAAATAAATAACCTTGGCAGGAAAACAGCGCACCGCCATGCTTTAATGATGAACCTGGCTAATGCACTGATAACCCACAAAAGGATATTCACTACCCTGGCTAAGGCGAAGGCTTTGCGCGGTTATGTTGAACCACTTATTACCCGCAGCAAGGAAAACACTACACATAACAGGCGTATTGTTTTCAGCTATCTGGAGGATAAGAACAGCATTAACGAGTTGTTTAATACTATTGGGCAGAAAGTTGGCGAAAGGCCGGGCGGTTATACCCGGATTATTAAAACCGGTTTCAGGCCGGGCGATGCCGCTGAAATGGCGATGATTGAACTGGTGGACTTTAACGAAAGCTATACCCAGAACAAGAATACTGCGAAGGCAACCGAGCCTAAGAAGAGGACCCGCCGTAGCAGCGCCACTAAAAAGGCTGCTGCCAAAAAGGGAGCTAAGAAAGAAGATGCCTCAGAAGAATAAGCTGCGATTTAAGGAATATAAAAAGGCCCGCTATTGCGGGCCTTTTTTGTTTGGGTAACCGGGAGCGTTCAGGCATAAAAAAACGGTTGGGGTTTAAGCCCAACCGCCAGCAACAAAACCTTTTATTTCTTATTCGCCTTGTTCCACTTTAATTTCCACCTTGCCCCATTTACTGCGGCAACGTTCAGCAAATTCGTTCTTAAATTTTTCGCGTTCATCGGGGGTCATGCTTTCCCATTTGGCGCGCCAGTATTTGCGGTGGCCCCAGCCGCCGCCCCGCATCCTGAACCCGCCAAAAAGTATTTTTGAAAGTAATACTAAGCCAAAGGCCTGGTAGTAGTTAATATATGGCAGGTGAAACAGTTCAGGCATCAGCCAGTTCCACAAATACATGGTTATTGCCCCAAAAAGGAACAAAGCCAGTATCACTATCATAAAAATCCCAATTCCTTTAAAAATCCATTTCATAAGCTGTGTTTTAGTGTTTTACAATGCTGCCGCTACCCGTGGTTGACAGGGAAAGCAGTTTTCAAAGGTTCAAAGTTCAAATCAAGTATTTATAAGGTCTGCGTACAAATTCTGCAGCCGTTCGCGCAAAAAAAGCACGGCGTACCGTTTACGCGAAAGCAGCGTATTAACGTTAGCCCCGGTAATTTCGGCAATTTCCTGGAAGCTTTTATCTTCTATTTCGTGCATAATAAATACGCTACGTTGTTCATCGGGCAATTCTTCCAGCGCTGCCATTAGCCCGTCGGTAATTGCTTCGCGCATCATTTCGGTTTCGGGCGAGTTGCTGTTGCTGGGCAAAAAGTCTGAAATATCCAGCCTTTCGCCATCATCGCCTTTTCTTATGGCAAAGTGCTCTTCCAGTGAATCGGGTTTCTTTTTACGGTAGCGGTCGGTAATTTTATTACGGGCCACGGTGAAAAGCCACGAGGCAATCTGCTCAACCGGTTTCATCAGCCGGTAAGTGTTTACCAGTTCATAGAAAACGTCCTGCAAAATATCCTCGGCGTCTTCCTGTGTAGGCACTCTTTTCCTAATAAATTCCAGAAGCCGCTTGCGCTCTCTTTCTACAGTCTGGCTGATAGATTCATTCTGCTGCAGGTCGGCCATTGTCAGGGATACATTAACCATAGTTCCTTCGTCGTATTGATTGTTAAGACGGGCAGGGGGCTGGTTTATTTTAAAAAATTCCACAAAAATAATATTAATACAACCAAACGCTTTACCCTGTTGCGGCAGGCTTTTGGGCTGTATGGGTTAACTAATTTTAACCGGTGGCATAAGTTTTGCTGTTAATGGGTATTTCCCCCATTTTACAGTTGATGTGCTATATGTCAACGAACTGAGATAATTGGCTTTTAACAATTTAAGCAGGCCTTTGTTGAAATTTATTGGTTAATTCATGTAACCTTTTTGTGCAGTTTATGTAGTAGAAATTAGGAGAGTTAAATGGGACACATATGCCAAATTCTTACGAATCACTATTAGGCATAAACTTATCTGAGAAATCAGCCGAGTATACCGAAAAAGTAAAAGCCAACGAGATGAACCCCATAGTAGGGGTTTATACCAGTTTGCTTAACCTTGGTACCGATGCCGTTGCCGACAGGCGACAGAAAAAGTATATACAAAGCACCAACTTTGTAGCTATTAATACCTTTCTGGCCTCGCTTATTTACCTTTCAATGGCCATTTTTTGGGAACAATGGTATTGGCTCAATTCGATTATTGCGCTAAACCTTACCTGCCTGGGCGTATTGTTTATGAATGGCTTTGGGCGCATTAATATTTCGCGCATTACATTTATTGTGGGCGTTAATGCCTTACTTTTTGTAAATGCCCTTTTTGTTGGCCCGATGGGGCAGGGGGGCAGTTTTTTTATTATCATCATTATAGTGCCGTTTTTGATTTATGATATTAAAGACACGCTGAATATTGCCATTGGGGTGCTGCTGCCTTTGCTGTTTATTTACCTGGTTAGTGTAATACAGCCCATGTTTGCCGGTTACCATTTGCCCCTGCCCGAGCAGGAATTGCTTTATAAAGTAGGCATAGTGTTACAGTTTTTATTGTGCCTGGCGGTTATTTACCAGTTTGTTTTTTACAGCAGACAGGCCGAAAATGAACTGGAGGCCTCAAGGCAGCAAATGTCGTTACAAACCAACGAACTGAAAAGGTCGAACTCGGACCTGGAGCAGTTTGCCTATATTATTTCGCACGACTTAAAAGCGCCGGTGCGCAATATTTCGAGCTTTATGAACCTGCTGGTAAACAAGCACGGGCCGGGCATGAACCCCGAGGCGCGCGAGTTTGTAGAGTATTCGCGCAACGGGGCCAAGCGTATGGAAAGGCTGATTGACGATGTGCTTTCGTACTGCCGCATTGGCACCAACCTGCCCAAGCCCACACCGGTTAACCTGAACGATGTGGTAAGCACCATCAGGTTTGAACTGCACGAAAGGCTGAATACGGCGAAGGGTAATATTACCATTAGCAAAGAACTGCCCGTAATTAACAATGTGCATTCCACGCTGATGTACCACGTATTCCAGAACCTGATAACCAATGGCCTGAAGTTTAATAAAAGCGAGCACCCCGAAATTACCATAGGCTGGACCAATT
>DASZPC010000649.1:0-5804 GCA_035550455.1 Chitinophagales bacterium
CGACGAAGCCTTTAACCGCCGTTTTGAAATTATTAAAGTTGACGAACCCGATGAGGCAACTGCGGCCCGAATGCTTAGTACCATTGTGCCTTACTACGAAAAACACCACGAATTAACCGTGGCCAAAGATGTACTGCCCGAAGCCATAAGGCTGGCCAAACGCTATGATAAAGACCGCCGCCTGCCCGACTCGGCCATTGACTTAATTGACCGCACCATGGCAGCGGTACGTATGCTTTCGCAAACCAGTAAAGACGATATAGACGCCTTTATTACAGGCCTGAACACTCTGGCAGAGAATAAAGAAAAGCTAAGCGATGCTGAATTACTAAAGGATGTAAAATGGTTTTTTAGCCAGTTAAAAGGTAAGGTAAGCCAAATTCTTTTCAGCCAGATTGAAGAAGAAAAAGACGTAGATAAAATTGATACCCCTGCTGAAGCAATAGAATATATCGGCAACGTGTTGCAAAGCCTTAAAAAGCACGCCGGCAACAAAAAAGATACTGTCGAAAAAATTGATGTTTTGGCCGTTGTTGCCCACAAAACAGGTATCCCTATGGGCAAGGTACAGGCCCAGGAACAGGAGCGTTTGCTAAATATGGAAAGCTGGCTGCAAAAGCGTGTAATTGGCCAGGACCATGCCCTAAAATCAATAGCAGCAGCAGTACTCGAATCGCGTTCGGGCTTAAGCAAACCAGGCCAACCAATCGGTTCGTTCTTCTTTTTAGGGCCTACTGGAACTGGTAAAACCGAATTAACCAAGGCTTTGGCCGAGTTTCTGTTTACCGATGAAACCTCGATGATTCGCTTTGATATGAGCGAATTTAAGGAAGAACATTCTGCCGCCCTGCTGTATGGCGCCCCTCCGGGATATGTGGGTTACGAAGAAGGTGGTATGCTGGTAAACAAAATACGCCAACAACCATACTCGGTGGTGCTGTTCGATGAAATCGAAAAAGCCCATAAATCGGTATTCGACCTATTCCTGCAAATTCTGGACGAAGGCAAACTGCACGACAGGCTTGGCAAAGTGGGCGATTTTTCCAACTCGCTTATCATTTTCACCTCCAACATTGGCAGCGACCATATAGTTGAAAGCTTTAACAAAGGCGATATACCCAAGAGCAACGACCTGATGGAGATAATGCAAAAGTTCTTCCGTCCCGAGTTTTTAGGCCGCTTAACCGAAATAATACCTTTTGCCCCCATCAGCGAAAAAAATGTGGTAAAGATTTTTGAAATCCACCTCAAAAACCTACTAAAAACACTTGAAAAACAAGGCATTACACTCAATATAGATGATGAAGCTAAAAAGATACTGGCCATGCAGGGCTTTACCCCCAAATACGGGGCCAGGCCGCTGACCGGTGTAATACGCAACCAGTTGCGCAGGCCACTTTCGCGCATGATTATTGCAGGCGAAATTACCAAAGGCTCAATAGTAAATTTAATGGCCAATAAAGAGGGTGAAGTGGTTTGGAATAAAACTTAAAAAATTGCTGTATCCCAAAATATTTTGCCTAAATTTGTTATCCCGCGATTAATTAACACACGCTAAAAAACCAAACATTATGTTCGATTACGGAGTAGGCGGCAATGAGCGCAAGCTTAACAATGCCAACGAGGCTTTTGCCGACATTCAAATGAACCGGACCATTTTTGTGCAGAAGCTTACAGGCGATGCCCCATTTGTTCCACAAGCAGTTTACGACCTAAAAACAGTTGAAGAAGTATTCAACCATTTTCAGCCACAGGTGGAAGTTGAAATGCAGGCGGAGGATGGCTCCAGTTTCACAGAAAACCTTCAATTTGGCAACCTCGGCGAATTTGGACCAAAGGGTATTCTGAAAAAAAGTAAATACTTGCAGGACACCAATGACACCAAAGAACAGTGCCTGAAGGTGGTGAAAGAACTGAAATCAAATAAGGCTTTGCAGACCATTTTGCAAAATAAAGATAGTAAGGAAGCATTCCTTTCGGGCATACAAGCTATGATTAAGGAACTTGAAGAAGCTGGAGCATAATTTATTTAAAATCAACTAATTAAACACCTCTACATGGAGCCAAAATTAGATCCTCAAAGTCAGCAGGGCGCTGAAAAAGAATATAAAGAAGCAACACAGGCAGCAGGCGCTGCCACCATACAGGATGCATCGGGCAAACTGGTTAAGTTTGGCGGCTTTAAAGTTTTCGGAAATACAATTAAAGGTACTGATAACCTGAACCCCGAACTTAAGGCCCGCAAAAAAATCTTCCTTACCGATGCTGCTAAAAAAGCGGAAAGGGAGAACCTGAAAAAAACCTTAAACCTGTGGTATGACCTCCTTTCGGAGGGCGATAATGCTGCCGATATGGTTGCCAAAGCCCAGGAGAAAGCTGATAGCGCTGCTGCTACGGTTAAAAAGAACCTGAAAACAGCCGTTGAAGCCACTAAAGAATTAGAAGCGGCATACCGTTCGGTAAATATGTTTTACAAAAACTGCGAAAGCGATAAGCTTAAGAACGTTACCATTTTTAATGCCGACCTGGAACAGTTAAAAGACCTTGATAACCCACTGTTTTTCGATGCCATTTCAGAGGAGATTAAGCAAAACTATGACCGCTTAGACCTAAAAAACAATTATTCCATCTTAAATATACCGGGCTATTTAGGTAGCAACCAGGTAATTGATAAATGGGCTAAACTGGCGCACGATACTAAAGTAATGCTAGTTACCGATTTTGAGAACCTTGAAACCCCCGATTCGGTGGCCGAGTTTTTTGAAACAGCCCACCTTGCTGGCGGCGAGGCACACAAGTCTAATGTTATGATAGCCGCTAACTGGCTGGTAGGCCGTGGAAAAGATACCGAAATTGAAGAGGAAGATGATGTATATGTTGCCCCTTCATCGGCTTTGGCAGGTAATATTTATAAAACCCTAATGAGCCAGGTGGCAGCCGGTAAAAAATTTGGCGGCCTGAACGAAGCCAGCGGAACCCGCTTCCAACTGAAGAAGAGCGAAATAAATAATCTTGAAAAAATGGGGATGATACCCATGGTTAACGAATACGGCAAGGTAATGGCAATGTCGGCCAAAACCCTTTTTAATGGCGATAATCTGGGCCTCCAAACATACTCGGTAGTGCGTGTATTCGACCATGTTATGAAAACGCTTATTGACTTTTTGAACCGTCGTGCCTTTGAAAACTTTGATGTTAATACAGAGCAGGAACTACGGCTTCAAATTGAAAAATACCTTGATAAAATTACCGGTCCGGGTAAATTGATAGAGAAATTTAAAATCCTGAGGTTTGAACAAGACCCTGACCAAAGGGACCGTATTTTCCTTGATATTTTTATGACCCCATACTTCCCGGCAAAAAGTTACGTTGTATCTCTTGACGGGCAAAAAGGCGAAGATGCTGATTCAGCTTCTTGGGCCAGCGACGTTAAACAACAATAATATCAGGACTCAGTTATACTAATTTTTAAACCATAAAAACCAATTTTATATGTCATCATTCAAAGCAATTTTAACTTTAAGTGGAAAGGAATTCAGGCTGCTTTCGTGCGATTTTTCGCTGAGCAGGAATACCGACTCAATAGGCCGCCCTACTTCGGTATGGAACGGTGGTACCATCAACATGTCGGTTGAAGCTACTGACGACAGCTCCCTGATGGAGTGGTGCGTAAAGCAGGCTGACCAAAAAGATGGCGAAATAGCTTTCCAAAAAATTGATGGCGAGTCGTCAATGATAAAACTTAGCTGGAAACACGGTTACATTATTAATTATAATGTAAGCTACAGCGAAGGCGGCTCAATGTATATCACATTTACGGTTTCGGCACAAGAACTAACCTACGGCAAGGGAACTCATAAAAACCCATGGCCTAAAGGCGCAGGCGCTTAATTGTAACCTGTAGGGCTCTGGTTGCTTTCGCACCCGTTCCGAACAAAAAGAGCACAGTTTCCCGTCTGTTTTACATAGATGATAGCTGTGCTTTTTTTTTAACGCATTTGTATTTATTAATTCAAAATTTTTCGCTGTGTCACTATTTGTAGGACTGAACGTGGAAATTGATGGACGAAACCCCTTCCACAGTATTTCGGGTTTTTCGCTTACCCAGTCATACGACTTTCATCATCATTTTTCACTTAGGGTTCCATTAGACGATATAGAGGAAAAAGGCATAGACAACCTCGATAAATCGAAAAGTTTTATTGGTAAAACCATAAAGATTGAAATAGGTGGCCCTCCGCCCGGTGTTCAGGGATCTGAAGTTGAATACAAAAAAAACCAGTTTAACGGTGTAATTACCGAAATAGGCATGCACCGCAACTGCGACATGGCTACCGAACTGGTATTAAGTGGCTACAGCCCTACTATTCTGCTTGACCACGGCGCCAATACACGCCAGTTTAATGACATGACCCTTTCAAGTGTTGTAAACTCGGTGGTTTCCAAATATCCACGCGATGGCATTAGCTATAAAGTAAGTGTAAGCCCCGACCCGAAATTTGATTTTTTGCTGCAATACCGCGAGTCTTCGTACAACTTTTTGGCACGCTTGGCCAACCTCCACGGGCAATGGTTTTATTTTAATGGCAAGGAATGTGTTTTTGGCCGGCTGGAAAGCGGCGAAGAGCACCACTTGCAGTTTGGAAGCAGCCTGCTCGATTTCCACCTAGGGGCAAAACTTAAACCCTCAAAGTTTAAAACCAAAGCATACGATTACGTAAACAACAAACAATACGATTCGGGACAGGCTAATATTTCAGGGCTTGACAGCCTGGGTAAATTTGCCTATGATAAATCGAACAGCTATTTCTTTGAAGAACAGCTGTACAACTCAGTTCGGTTAATGACCAGCGCTGGCGATGTTAATGATATTGCCAAATTCCGCCGGGGTACCATTGTTTCTGACCTTGTGGTTATGAGTGGGCAAAGCGAAAATTTTATGCTCAATGTGGGATCATCGGTAAATGTTAAAGGGCCACATTCTAACGATGCCTCAAAAACAATTGATTACGGCACCTACACCATATTAAAGGTTACGCATGTAATGGATGGTAGTTATAACTACCAAAACAGTTTTGAAGCAATCCCTTCGGCAGTTGAAATCCCACCACTAATAAACCATGTTACTTACCCAGTATGCGAACCGCAGCCTGCTATAGTGGTTGATAACAATGACCCTCAAAAATACGGGCGTATAAAAATCCGTTTTTATTGGCAGGATAATGCCCCTTCGGCATGGGCAAGGGTAGCTACCCCTCATGGAGGCAACAACAGGGGCATCAGCTTTGTGCCCGAGGTAAACGATGAGGTGCTGGTGGCATTTGAAGGGAACGACCCTGACCAGCCCGTTATTATAGGTAGCCTATATCATGGTAAGGCTACCCAGAACGACAGGCACGAACAGGATAATACCATAAAAACAATCCGAACAATAAGTGGCAACGAAATAAAGTTTAACGACAAAAGCGGTGAGGAAGAATTAACCCTGATTAATAAAGATGGCAGCAACCAGATTGTGCTGAGCATGAAAGATAATTCAATTACTATACAGGCAAAAGGCAAAATCAATATAAAAGCTGAAGAAATTAATATTACTGCCGACAAAGACATTAATATAAAAGGCGCCAACATAAATGTAAACGCCCAGCAGAAAATAAGCGCTGAAGCTACAAGTGACTTAAGTTTGAAAGGCATGAATGTGGATGTTAATGCCAACGCCAACTTTAAGACCGATGCCAAGGGGCAGGCAACCATTACGGGCGTTTCTTTCAGCGCTACCGGGCAAACTACGGCCGAGGTAAAAG
>DASZPC010000650.1:0-6328 GCA_035550455.1 Chitinophagales bacterium
TTTGATGATAACAAACGTTTCCGCGAAAGCCTCGGCTTACTGTTTGAAACGAATCCCGGTTTTGATTTGGTGGGCAGTTTTCCGGATGTGCTGACGGTAATTGAAGATATTGACGAAAGTGTGCCTGATGTAGTGCTGATGGATATTGATATGCCCAGCATAAACGGCATCAGCGCGGTAAAAAAAATACGCGAAAAATTCCCCACGCTGCCGGTAATCATGCTTACCACGTTTGATGAAGACGATAAAGTATTCCAGTCGGTTTGTGCCGGGGCCATGGGTTATTTGCTGAAAAATACCCAGCCCGCTAACCTTATTGAGGCTATTAGAGAAGTAAAAAACGGTGGCGCGCCGATGACCCCCAGTATTGCACGCAAAGTAATGCTCCATTTTCAGCAGCAAAACAGCCCTTCTCCGAAAAGCGATTATAATTTAAGCGAACGTGAAAAAGAGGTGCTGGGCTTTTTGGTTAAAGGGCTTTCGTTAAAGCAAATAGGCGACCAGCTTTTTGTAAGCCGCGAAACGGTTAAAAGCCACATAAAAAATATTTACAGCAAGCTGCATGTTAACTGCGCCGCCGAAGCGGTTGCCAAAACCCTGCAACATAAATTATTGGGGTAAATACCCTATTGTATTTTGCGGATGGCAAACGAATAATGCCCATAGGTTTCAAAAGTAAGAAAGAGGAATTCCCATCTGCGGTGCAGGCAAAACTCGTTTACCGCTTCAATAACCCCATATTTTAAGTTCGATTTGTACGAGCTGTGGGTGTAATCGTGGCCAGCTATTATACCCTGCTGTTTTACTTTAAGGGCCAATAGCTCAAGCTCGGCCCTGGTATTGGCGTACGAATGGTCGGTATCCAGGTAAACCCAGTCGAAATAAGCATCGCCGAATTGGGCGAGCATGTTAACAGATGTGCCGTTATGAAGCACCACTTTGTTGTTTGCTATGGAACCGGCAAAGCGCTGTTTCACAAAATCAATTTCGTTGCCTGCCATATCGGTAAGCCCCCAGTTATTAATTAAGTGCAGTTTGGCTGGTTGGGTAATTGCTAAAATTTGTTCGGAAAAATCGCCGCGGTAAACACCGGCCTCGGCAACTACCCCATTATGCGGAAGGTGTTGCAACAACTGTTCGCGGTTAAGCAGCACTTTAAGGTTGGATATATTTTCGGTGCTAAGCTCGTAGTAAGGTATGGCTGCTTCTTCGTTCAGGCGGCGCGCCCCATCAAATTTATTTGCCAAAGATATAATTGCCTTTTGCAGAAAATTAGGGGCCATAAACCTGTGTATTATCCCTTAGCAGCCCTTATTTTTTCAAGCAGCTTTTCGGTTTCTTCTACATTCATATCGGCCTTTTTGCCAGTATCAATGGCTATTTTGGCGTACTTTTCAGCATCGCTATAATCCTTTTGTTTGTACAAAAGAGCGGCATAAGTATCGAGATAGTAGTAAACCGGGTTTTGGGTAACTATCAGTTTCATGGCCTTTACGGCACTTTGTATAGCAATCGGGTCATCGCTTTTTTCATAAACATCCCAGCACACCTCATTTACTATGCCGGTGTAGTCGCCCATGCCTGGCATGGTTATCATTTCGCCCAACGTTTTCATGGCTTTTACATAGTCGCCTTCAAAACGATAAAAATCGAGGCGATAACCGGTTTTAGCGCTTTGGCTATCTTTGGTAAGCAGGCTATCAACCAGTGGCAAAACCTCTTTGTCAAGCATGGCCTCGTCCTTTTTTTCGGCAGCTTTTTTAACTCTCGTATAAATTATCGCGCTTAGCAGGCTTTCTATTTCGGCATTGCCAAATAAGGAACGCAACTGGCTGTGGTGGCTTAAAATCCAGCTGTCTAATTGCGGCACCATATAATGATAGCGCCAAACTATGCTCCAGTTAATTTCGCTGGTATAATCTTTAGTGTGGTTAAAGTAATCGCGCACCACAGTACTATCAGGAAGAACCCGTTTGCCATCTTTATTTTTTACAAAAGCTGCGCGGTAAAAATCGGGGAAGGCGGGGTTCATTTCTGTACTTACGCCTTTGGGGTAATCGCTCTCCGGAGTGCCTTTAATTTTATCAACGGTTTTTATAAAATCAAAAGGCTTCATGTATCCCACGGTGCGCTCAATAAACCGGCCATCGGGCGAAAAAACCAGGTATGTGGGGTAGCCGTTAACCCGGTACTTCATGGCCATATCGGCGCCCAGGTCTTTTTCCATATCCATTTTTACACAAATAAAATTCTGGTTCATAAAGGCAATTACCGTAGTATCGGTAAAAGTGGTTTTGTCCATTTCCTTGCACCATGAACACCAATCGGTATAGGCATCCACAAAAATGAATTTGTGTGTTTCTTTGGCTTTCCCCATTACGTCTTTCCAGTCGGGCTGTTTTAAAAAGCTTATATCAGCCTTTGCCGATAAGAGGAATAAAAGCCCGGTTGCCAGAAATAATACCTTTAGTTTCATAAGCGCTGCATTGAGCTGGTAAATGTAGGATAAAATGAAGAAAGCCGGGTATATGCCACCCGTACAAGAAAAACCCCGGTATTACTACCGGGGCCATTTTTATTTTTCCAAAAAGGCAGGTATTATATCCTGAACTGCATTTCAACAGTAGCGCCTTTGTCCGAAAAAACCACCATATCGGCCAGTTGCATCATCAAAAACACGCCACGGCCACTGGTTTTTTCCAGGTTTTCGGGGGCGGTTGGGTCGGGCAGGTTGTTGTAGTCGAAACCGGGGCCCTGGTCTTTAATAATAAACGACAGGTTTTTGCCGCGGCCATCCAGCTCGTAGCTTATTTCCACCTGCTTGCTTTCGTCGCTGTCGTTGCCATGTATAATGGCATTGTTGGCTGCTTCGGTTAGCGAAATAAGAATGTTTCCATACACATCATCGCCAATATTCACCTCATTGCGGAGGTCGTCAATAAATTTTTCAACGATGGCGATGTTTTCGGGTTTTGATGAGAATTTGATTGTCTTCACGTCTACTGGTTGTTGTAACATGCGGAAGTGTTTTTAAGCGATTCCGCGAATTTAACTTATACTGGCTAGGTATCAAATACCTTTTATCAACGCTAAATACCTATAAAACAAATAAAAGCAACAAAGGGGAATTTACAAAAATATATACTCCCATATTTAATTATTGTTGCAAAGTAAGGCTCCTGAAATATTTTTCGGCCAGGGCCTTGTAATAGGGTTTTAAGCTGGGCGGAACCGTTTTATACAGGTCGGTTTCGCGTTGTTTGGCTTTCAGGTAGGCCTCAATAGAGGGCGGTATTTTACGCTCTATATCATGCCCGGTTTGCGATTCGCGTTCTTTTTGCTGGTCGCGCTCGCGCTCGGCATTTTCGGCCTCCAGCAGTCGGCTCATAATTTGCTGCTGGCGTACCAGCATTTCGCTGGTTAGCTGCTTGTTTACCAGTTGGGTTTCAGTTTGTTCCATTTGTTTGGCCATGCCTGCCAAATCGCCCAGGCTGTTTTTGCCGTCCTTGTTTTGTTGCTGGTTTATTTTTTCCAGCTCACGGCGTATCTGGGCCTGCATTTGTGCCATTTGGGCAAACTGCTTGCTCATTTCGGGGTTATCCTGCTGGCCCTGGCCCTGCCCCTGTTTTTTCATCATTTCCGAAAGCTGCGAAATTTTATCGTTCAGCTGCTTTTGCATTTTTGAAAGGTTAGGCAGGCCGTTGCCGGGTTTTTTGCATTTCATGCACATTTTCATGCCCTGGCTTTTACTCTGGCTTTCGCTTTGCTGTTGCTGCATTTGCTGTAGGGCTTCGCTAAGCATCAAGGCCAGGTTGTTATAGCCCGTCATTACAAATTGCTGGTTGGCAGTGGCTTTCATTACGTTGCGGTCTTCCAAATCGGCAATGCCCTTGCGCAGGTATTTATTAATGTCGTTAATCTGCCCGGTTATAAAAGTGTTTATCTGGTCCTGGCGTTTGGCAAGGGCATACAGGCTGTCTTCCACCATACGCGAGTTAACCCGTATGCGCTCCTGTTCGTCCATAAGCACTATAAAGCGCGGCTCGTTAATATTCGTTTTTTGTATTTCGCCCATCAGCTTTTCCTGGTCAAACGATAACTGCAAAATATTTTTGAGCAACTGGCGCACGGCCTGCATGTCTTCCGCTTCCTGCTCGGCCTCCATGCTCATTTTCATATCGGATATTTTTTGCGAAGCGTCTTTCATGCTGTTCGAGGCGCTTTGCTGGCTTTGCGAGGCTTTACTGTTTTGGTTCTGGCCCATTTGCTGCTGGGCATTTTGCATTTGGTTTTCGGCATTCTGCATGCTTTTGTCAATATCCTTAAAGTCCTGGTTGCTTTGGGTTTCGTTGTTCAGTTTTTTAAGGTCGTCAACATCTTTTTTAGCATCGTTAAAGTCCTGGTTCAGCTTCGCTTGCTCTTTTTGCAATTGGTCCTGTGCGCTTTGGTCTTTTGCATTTTTCTTATCACCTGTGTTTTCGGTTTTCTTGGCCAGTTCATCCTGTTTTTCGCCCAGCTTTTGCAACTTATCGGCAGTTTCTTCCAGCTTTTGGTCAAACTCCAGTTTTTTAAACAGTTCCAACATGCGGTCCAGTTCCTTTTCTACTTTTTCGTTATTGGCCTGCATGTCCTGCATCTGGTCCAGCGCATCTTTTTTCTGTAGTTCGTCCAGCATCTTTTGCAGCTTATCGTACAGCTCCTTCATGTCTTTGTTCATTACCTGGTTAAATAAATCCTCCAGGCGTTTTTGCTTATCGGCAATTTCAGGGGCTATGTCCTTATAGCTGTTTTGTTTTTCAAAGTTCTGATCCAGTTTGTTTTTAATGTCTTCCAGCTTTTTCTGCAATTCTTTTTGCGCTTCAATGTTTTCTGAAAGGTTCTTTTTGTCGTCCCAGTTCAGGTTGTTTTTTTCCTGTAGCTTATCCTGCATACTGTGCAGGTCGTTTTTCAGTTTTTCGGCCTGGTTCATACCCTCTTTCATTTCCTGTTTCAGGTCGTTGTTGTCTTTGGTAATTTCTTTGTTCAGTTCATTAACGGTGGGCATTTCAAAAGCCATGGTATTGCTTTTGGTTGATTTGCTGCCGTGTATGGCATCGTTGTCCCACACCTCGAAATAATAATTCATTTTATCGCCGGGGCGTATGTTGAAATCAGATAAACTCCAGTAGTAAGTAAAGCGGGCGGCGGCGCCGGTGGCTATAGGCACATCAATACTTTTGTTCACGTTGGGGGTGCTGGTATCGGCCCGGGTAATAAAATAATTGAAGGTTAGTTTGCGCAGGCCGTAATCGTCAGAAACATCGCCGGTGTAGTAGAAATATTTTTGGGTGGCCGAGTCGCGTTGTTCGTTAACCGCAATTACGGGGTATAAGTCGGGTATGGCATTCAGGGTATAGGTAACCGAATCGCCATGCTGCACGTTTTTGTTCGATACATTTAAGGTATAAGGCGTGCTTTGCATGGCCACTTTTGTAAAAGTAAATTCGCCTTTGCCGGTGCGCTGCACAGGGTAAGCCGAATCGGCCCACAAAATGCTCAGCCCTTCTACATTCTGGGTATTGAATTTCCAGGTAAGGCGGGTACCCACCGGTACCGATAAATCGCCCACGTTATTGATGGTTTCATTCTTTTTGCCGGTGTAGGGCGGGTAGTCGCATTTAACCTCAAAGCCTGCCACCACCGGTTTAGCCACTACATCCAGCGTATATTCCTTCGAGTTGTAACCGTTGGCCTGCAATTGAAAGTTGAACCCTTTTTGCAGGTTAGTAAACTCGTAACTAAAGATGCTGTTATCTTTCTTTTTCAGCTTAACGGTGTTTTTATCGCTTTGCAGGTACACCTCGGCGGGCAGGGCGCTGCCGGTTATTTTTACAAGCAGGGTATAGTTTTCGTACTGCAGGGCTTTTAAGTCTTTATTCTGTATTTCAAACTGAAAAGGGGCCTGTTTTTCGTAATAGGTGTTGCTGTGGTAAAGGCGTTTGGTGCCGTCTTCAATAATGTTTGGCGCGGCTATGATAATGAACAATAACAACAGTACCGGTGGCGCCAGGTAGCGCAGGTAGCGGCGGTTTTTGGCAAGGTCAATAGCAAAAGAAAAATCCACCGGTTTCAGTTCCACCGCTTTTTGGTCAATAGCGGCAAACAGCAGGGTTGGCGAGGGTACTGCCTGTGCGTTATGGTGAAGCTGAAGGATATTGAGGAGCTTATCTTTTACCTCGGTAAAATGGTCGCCTATAATGGCCGCCGCCTGCTCGTAGCTTATAATTTTGCCCAACCGGTAGTAACGCAAGAGCGGTAACAGGAAAAAATTAGCTGTAAACGCAGCCGA
>DASZPC010000651.1:0-9279 GCA_035550455.1 Chitinophagales bacterium
GGGCGGTTTCCCCTACGTGAAATCAATTGATTATCCTGATTACAAGCATTTTTCGGGCAACTTCCTTAACCTGGGTGGCACCGACCTGCTGGGCTTCTACCTGATTCAATACTATCGCAACAGCACCGACCAATACTTTGCCGAGGCACATATTGAGCATCATTTTGGGGGTTTCTTATTCAATAAAATACCGGGCATCCGTAAACTGAAGCTGGACGAAGTATTGGGCTTTCATTTTCTGTATACCCCGGTGCGTAAAGAATACTTTCAGCTAAACGTGGGGCTGGCCAATATTTTTAAGGTTTTCAGGGCCGATTTTGTGGCTGGCTTTTTGGGCGATACCAAATACAGTTTTGGTGGGCGGGTGGCTTTTCTGTTGGATTTCAGGCGGTAACATATAGCAGAAAATAAAAAAGTCCGCACAATTGGCGGACTTCTTTATGTAGAACTTTCGTTTACTTAATTATTTGGTGCCTGTTGAAGCAGCAGCAGCCGAAGAATCGGTAGCGGCAGGAGCAGCAGCGGCAGCAGTGTCAGTAGCTGTAGTAGTAACAGCAGCTTTAACAGCAGCAGTGTCAGTAGTAGTTGTTGTACTGTCAGCTGGTTTGTTGTTGTTGCAAGCTGAAACAATTAAAGCGGTAGCAGCTACGAAAGCAAAGAATACCTTTTTCATTTCTGTTGTTTTTAGTTTTAGGTTAATTAATTGACGCGCAAATATAATTTTCCATTTTTAGTTATTCCAAATTTTTCCACACTTTTTTTATTTCTCCCGGAAGAAGATATTGACAGGCACCCCTGTAAAATTAAAGTGCTTGCGCAGTTGGTTCTCCAGGTAGTTTTTATAAGCCTCCCGTACATACTTGGGGTAGTTGCTGAAAAACGCAAACGAAGGGGTGGGGGTGGGCAACTGGGTTACATACTTTATCCGCACCAGTTTACCATCGGTGGCAGGGGGGCTGTATTGCTCTATAGCCTTTAGCATCACCTCGTTTAGCTTTGAGGTGGGTATGCGCTTTTTCATGTTTTTATATACATCCTCAATAATATCCAATACCTTAAAGGTGCGTTGTTTCTCAAGGGCCGATATAAATACAATAGGAATATCGTTAAAAGGGGCCAGTTTTTCGCGCAGCACAGTTTCGTATTTACGGGCGGTGTTGGTGTCTTTTTCTATCAGGTCCCATTTATTAACTGCCAGCACAATGCCACGGTGCTTTTTAATAGCCATTTTATAAATACTTAAATCCTGGTGGCTTATACCTTTTTCGGCATCAATTACTATTACCGCTACATCCGATTCATCTAATGCCTTTATGGCCCTTATTACCGAATAGAACTCCAGGTTTTCCTGCACCTTGGCTTTGCGCCTTATACCGGCTGTATCAATTAAAATAAGGTCCTTACCAAATTTGTTAAAACGGGTATGGATAGAATCGCGCGTGGTACCGGCAATGTTGGTAACTATGTTCCGGTCTTCGCCCAGCAGGGCATTTACCAGCGATGACTTGCCTACGTTGGGTTGCCCTATAATGCAAATTTTGGGTATGTTTTCCTCGTCCTCATTCTTTACATTTTCGGGTATCAGCCCCACTATTTCGTCCAGCAATTCGCCGGTGCCCGAGCCTGTCATGGCGGCAATAAAAAACATCTTTTCAAGGCCCATGGCATAAAACTCGTTGGCCTCGTGCATCCGCTGAATGTTATCTACTTTGTTAACCACCAGTATTACATTCTTCTGATGTTTGCGCAGCATAGCGGCAAATTCCGAATCAAGGCTGGTAATGCCGGTAGCCGCATCAACTACAAAAAGCAGTACCGATGCCTCGTCCATAGCAATCAAAACCTGCTCACGGATGTTCTTTTCAAACACATCGTCAGATCGGGGTACAAAGCCGCCCGTATCAATTACGTTAAATATTTTGCCACCCCATTCACATTCGCCGTATATACGGTCGCGGGTTACGCCGCTTATATCATCTATAATGGCCTTTTTCTCGCCTACCAGGCGGTTAAAAAGCGTAGATTTTCCCACGTTTGGCCTTCCTATAATTGCTACTGTAAACCCCATAGCGGTTTCTTTTTAAAACTTAATTATAACCGAACTTCTTTAAAATATCATCATCGTTGCGCCAGTTGTCTTTCACCTTTACCAGCAGTTCCAGGTAGGCGCGCTTGCCTGTAAATTTTTCAATATCCAGCCGGGCCTCTGTGCCAAGGCGTTTAAGCGCCTTGCCGCCTTCGCCTATCAAAATTCCCTTTTGCGATTCGCGCTCTACAAAAATCAGGCATTTAATGCGGTCTATATCATCGCTTTCTTTATAGGTATCTACCACTACCTGGCAGGAGTAGGGTATTTCAGCATCATACTGGTGGAAAATTTTTTCGCGTACTATTTCAGCCACAAAAAAACGCATGTTGCGGTCTGTCATTTCGTCTTTGCTGTAATAAGCCGGGCTTTCGGGCATCAAGGCTACAATTTTGCGGATAACTTTCTTGGCATTTATACCCGATGCCGCCGATAAAGGAACCACTTCTGCCCCCTCAAATTGCGCAGCCCAATAAGCGGTTAATTCATCCAGTTCTTTCTTTCCGTACAGGTCAATCTTGTTCAGTATTATCAGTACTGGTTTGCCCGATTTCTTCGCCAAATCAATAATATGCTGCTGGTCTTCGGCCTTATGCTTGTTATCGGTTACAAAAAGCAGCACATCGGCATCCTCAAAGGCTTCCTTTACAAAGCTGTTCATGGTGCTTTGCAGCTTGTACGAAGGCTGATTGATAAAGCCCGGCGTATCGGAAAACACAATTTGATAGTCTTCGTTATTCAATATGCCCAAAATACGGTGGCGGGTGGTTTGTGCCTTAGGCGAAATAATAGCCAGCCTTTCGCCTGTTAAAGCATTTAATAGGGTTGACTTGCCCACGTTGGGCAACCCAATAATGTTTACAAAACCGGCTTTATGTGGCTGCATGGTTTGCTATGTAATATAATTAAAAAGGCTGCCATAAGCAGCCTTTTGGTTGCGGGGGCAGGACTCGAACCTGCGGCCTTTGGGTTATGAGCCCAACGAGCTACCAACTGCTCCACCCCGCGATATATTTTTTGCCGGTACTTTTTAGCCGTACCGTGCTGTTTTCTATCAATGCCCCTGCTGTTTTAGCAAAGGGAGTGCAAATATATCCCTTATTCTATAGAAAGCAAGTGAAAGCCAACTTTTAAGGGCTTAAACAAAAAAAGCAGATCAAAAGTTGAACTGCTTTTATCAAAAAAATCAGGCCGGGATAATTAGTCTTTTATAAATACATCGTCGTCTTTTTCATAGAAAAAGCTGAGCGACTTGTATTTGGTAAAAAACGCCTTTAAATCGGCCGAGGTGGTAAATGTTTCTTTGATATTATCGGTAACCGGGTGCAGGGTAACTTTTGCGCCCGATGCGCTTATTTCGTATTTAAAGAAATAGTAGCTGGCCTTTGGCTCACCGTTTTCTTCTTTCAGGTTCAGAAAAAGGTCTCCGCCAACGCTGCTCATATAAGCACTGTAGGTAACCGGTGGGGTTTTCTCATCGGTACTGTTTTTCACAATCTTATAGGTAAAGTTATCGGTTTTGGTAACCACATAAGTTTCGCCATTGCTCGATTTTGGTTCCCAGGTACCAAGCAGGTTATCGTTAATTTTTACTGAAGGGGCATCTAAGGGCACAGTGGCACTATACGGGCAACCGGCCAGGGTTACGGCCAATACAAAAAGCGGGGCTATCCATTTCAATTTTTTCATTGGGTTAGTTTTGGTTTATGGCGCAAAGCAATAATTATTTGCCCATAATGCAAGCCAATTTTCCTCAGTTGTGGATAATGCTAATATATAAGCTAAATATTTTAGTAATTTAGTTGCATGGAAACTTACATTAAAGGCCGTGGCTCGCAGCTAAACCCAACTAACCGTTTTGAAAAAAACAGCCATGAATTATACATCGGGGACCTGGCTACCGATGAAGAAAGGAAGGAGTTGCTGGCCGAAAACCCCCGCACTAAATACATTGAGGTATTCCCTAAAACCATTTTAAACAAGGTAGATAGCCCCGATATTGGACTTGCCTGGAGCATGAACCCCTACCAGGGTTGCGAACATGGTTGCATTTACTGCTACGCCCGCAATACGCACGAATACTGGGGGTATAGCTCGGGTATGGAATTTGAGCAAAACATATTGGTGAAGAAGAACGCCCCGGAACTGCTTGAAAAAACATTGTTGAGCAGGAAATGGGAGGCCGATGCCATTATGCTTTCGGGCAATACCGACTGCTACCAGCCTGCCGAGAGAAGGCTTCAAATTACCCGCGCTATACTGGCCACCCTTTTAAAGTTTAAGCACCCTGTGGGCATGATAACCAAAAACGCCCTGGTGGCCCGCGACCTTGATATTTTGAAACCCATGGCCGAAATGGGCCTGGTGGGCGTAACCATGAGCCTTACCACACTCGATGAAAAGCTGAAGCGCATTATGGAGCCGCGTACCTCATCGGTAAATTCAGTATTGCGCACTATTAAACTACTAAGCAAAAGCGGCATACCGGTTAATGTAAACGTGGCGCCTGTTATACCCGGCATAAACGACGAGGGTATTTTTGATGTGGTAAAAGCCGTGGCTGAACAGGGCGCGCTAAGCGCCAGTTATATTGTTGTGCGCTTAAACGGCCATAACTCGGTGCTGTTTGAAGACTGGGTGCGCAAAAATTTTCCAGACAGGGCCAACAAAGTAATTAACCAGGTAAAAACCATGCACGGCGGAAAACTGAACGATTCGGAGTGGGGCAGGAGGATGCGCGGCGAAGGCAAGTTTGCTGAATTGATACGCACCCAATTTGCACTGGCACGCAAAAAGCATCTTGATGGCCGCAAATTTCCATCGCTTAATTACAGCCTGTATAAAGAAGCCCGCGATAAAATACTGGATGATATAAACAGCAACGGGCAGTTGAAGCTATTTTGAGCAGCGACAATTCATATTTGCTGCTAATACAATAGTTATTATCTTTAGTCAATAATCAAACATTTAAAATAACTAAGTTAAATCTGGTATGAGAAATACAGTACTGCTTATTTTCTTTTTGGGTTTTGTCTTAAACGCTACGGCGCAGATTAAGGTTGACAGCAACTACACAGTACTGTACCCAACTGCTGCCGGCCCTAAAGCAGTTCCTGCTTCTTATATTACTGATTTCAATGATTTTGTTATTAAAGAAAACAGCACTGGAATAATATGCAAACCTGCAAGTATGCAGGTTACCCTACTAATAGGGAGTGAGGCTTACCACCCCAAATCAATAAAAGAGGTAGGCCCTATTTTGGATAGGGCAAAGCCCAAAGACAAAATTTTTCTTGACCATATTAAAATGCCAGATGGCTGCTTTGCACCACCTAAAAGCATAGTAATAAATATAATGTAAGAAGCCAGAGCAGAAGAATTATAAATATCTCTACACCCCAAACGCTTCCATCACCTGTGATACCCAGGCGCTAATACGGTTTTCGGTAAGTTCATCCTGGTTATCTACGTCAATACAAAGGCCCACAAATTTATCGCCCCGCTGCGCTTTTGAGAAATCGTGCTCGTAACCAGCCACAGGCCACAGCCCCACTAATTGCCCTCCGTTTTTCTCTACTATTTCGGCAAACAGGCCCAGGGCATCGCAAAAATAACTGGCATAACCATATTGGTCGCCAAGGCCAAAAAAAGCCACCTTTTTGCCGCTAAAATTTACCTGCTGCATTTCGGGGATGTATTCTTCCCAATCGCCCTGTAGCTCGCCATCGTACCAGGTAGGCATGCCAAGTATCAGTAAGTCGTACTTCGCCATGTCGTCCTTCTTCTTCTTGTATATCTCCAGCAGGTCAACGGTGCCTTCGCCAAGTTTCTGTTCTATCAACTCCTTTATTCGTTTCGATACTCTTTCTGTGTTCCCGGTGTCTGTTCCGTAAAACAGGCCTATTCTTCCCATCGTATATCGTTATTTATTTATCGTTAGTAACCTTTAGCTTTTTCTTCGGCTTTTCGTGTTTTTCTTTCTTCTCCTCTTTCTGTTCAACCGGTTTAGGTTTCAACTCTTCAAACATATTCGATTGCATTACTTCCAGTGCCTTGGCATACACATTGTTAATAGTGGCATTTATAACCCTGTAAAACATACCGGCATCAAAAAGGTTGCGGCCAATATTGGCTTTAAGCCTTGCCTTCATCACCTTCAGCGATTTTTCGTAATCGCGTTTAAAATTAACAATACTGTCGTTCTCTACATTGGCCAGGTAATCGCTTACCGTAGTGGCTTTTACGCCTGCGGGTAGCTTAATGGCACTGTCGTTAACAGCCGCCGCCATATACTGTGCCATAATGTTATCGTCAATACTGTAGTTATTAAAGAAATCATCGCCTGTAGGGTATAAGTGGTTCAATACTGTGCGGTTGCGTTCTACATACTCCAGGCAAAATTTGTTTTCAACACCTTTGCGTAAAAGCTGGTTCAATAGCCCCGAGTTGCCCGAGGTATCATACGGTACAAAAACATCTGGCTTAATACCGCCGCCGCCGTACACATCGCGCCCATTATGGGTATGGAAGTGCAGCGAATCGGGAAACTTAAAAGTATCGGTGCCAAACAACTCGCCCGACTCAAGCCGGTCTTTATAATCCTCGCGGTAATCTTTAATGTCGCCACCGGTGTAAGGTTTTTGAATGCAGCGGCCGCTGGGGGTAAAGTAATGGGCTGTGGTTAGTTTTACCTCCGAGCCATCGGTAAGGGTAAAGGGCTTTTGCACCAGGCCTTTGCCAAAAGTGCGGCGGCCTACCAGCAGCGCACGGTCATTATCCTGCAAACAGCCCGAAAGGATTTCTGCCGCCGAGGCCGAACCCTCGTCAATCATTAATACCACTTTTCCCTGTTGGAACATCCCCCTGTTATTAGAGAAATAAGGCTGGTATGGTGCATGTAGCCCCTGTGTGTAAACTATTAATTGGTTATCGCCCAAAAACTGGTCGCAAAGATCAACGGCAGTGTATAAGTAACCGCCTACATTGCCCTGCAAATCAAAAATAAGGTCGGTCATACCCTGTGCGCGCAGTTTATCAACCGCCTGCATAAATTCCTGCATGGTGGTGGCCGAAAATCTTTCCAGCCTTATATAGCCTACGCCCGGCGCTGCCATATAATACGAAGTGATGCTGTAAATAGGGATTTTATCGCGTGTAATGGTAAATTCAATCGGGCCGTGTTCGCCGGCACGTAAAATGCTTACATTCACTTTGGTGCCTTTGGGGCCGCGCAGTTTGTGTATTACCCCTTCGTTATCAATTTTTACACCGGCAACAGTGGTGTCGTTTACTTTTATGATTTTATCGCCGGCCTGTAGTCCCACTTTTTCCGATGGGCCGCTGGGTATTACCTCCAGCACCAGTATGGTATCGCGTAGTAACTGAAAAGTAATGCCTATACCTTCAAAATTGCCAACCAGCCCTTCTTCGCTGCGTTTTACATCTTTGGCGGGTACATACGATGAATGCGGGTCAAGGTCTTCCAGCGCTTTGCGGATGGCATCATCCACAATTTTTCCTTCGTCAACTGAGTCGGTGTAATAATTTTTAACCAGGTTCATTATTTCAACAAACTTGTCGGCATCGTTGTATTTACGGGCGCCATCGTTTGTTGATTGGGCATAACTAATATTTAAACTAAACAGGCATACAATAACAAAACTAACTTTCATTAATGCTCTCATTCCATTTATTTATTGAACAAAATAAGTACGTTGCGGGGCTAAAATAAGAAAATTGACTTCTTTACGGTTTCAGCTTTTGTACTTTCACTTTCTTTTAACCGCTTATTGTGTTTTTTTAGGTAATTGCCTCTTATACAGGGCGGCACACCATTGCATTAGTGGTTATAAATAATTATCGCTATTTTACGAATGGCCAAATTCATTTAGGTTTGGCGCAACCTTATTTATAGCGAAATGGAATACGATTTTACCGGTATTGAAAATAAATGGAAAGCCCGTTGGGAAACAGATAAAACCTATAAGGTAACTGAAGATACTTCCAAACCGAAATATTATGTGTTGGATATGTTTCCTTACCCAAGTGGCGCCGGCCTGCATGTAGGGCACCCGCTGGGCTATGTGGCATCGGATATTTATGCCCGGTATAAAAGGCTGAAGGGTTTTAATGTATTGCACCCCATGGGCTACGATGCCTTTGGCCTGCCTGCCGAGCAATATGCTATTGAAACCGGTACCCACCCGGCTATAACTACGGAGAAGGCGATTAAAAAATTCCGTGAGCAGATGGACAGGATAGGTTTCAGTTACGACTGGAACCGTGAAGTAAAAACATGCGACCCTAATTATTATAAATGGACGCAGTGGATTTTTTTAAAGCTGTTTAAATGCTGGTATAACCGCGAGGCCGGTAAAGCCGAACCCATTGAAACACTTATAAAGCGTTTTGAAACTGAGGGATTACAGGGGTTAGGCGCTTTGTGGCGCGAGGGGATAGAGCCATTTACTGCCGCTGAATGGAAAGGATATACTGAAGCAAGGCAACAGCAGATATTGATGAACTACCGTTTGGCATATTTGTCATACGCCGAGGTAAACTGGTGCGAAGCGCTGGGGACGGTGCTGGCTAACGATGAAGTAAAAGACGGCAAAAGCGAGCGTGGCGGCCACCCGGTGGTGCGCCGCAAAATGCGCCAGTGGTTTTTGCGTATTACTGAATATGCCGACCGTTTATTGGAAGGCCTGGAAAAACTGGAATGGAGCGAAGCCCTGAAAGATATGCAGCGCAACTGGATAGGCAGGAGCGAAGGGGCGATGGTGAAATTTTACCTCCTCTCCCCTAACCCCTCTCCCCCGGATAGGGGAACACCTCATCGTAAATTCATGACAGGTAAAACAGAGGTAAGCAAGGAAAATTTAATTCATGCAAAAGAAGGGAGGACGAATCCTACGAAAGCTGAATCTGTTTTGTGGGAGGCTATACGAACAAAAAAATTAGGTTTAAAATTCCGCAGACAGCACCTGATTGATAAATATATTGTTGATTTTGTATGCCTTCAAAAAGGATTGGTGGTTGAAGTTGATGGAGAAATACATGAACTGACAAAAGATGAAGATGCTTTACGAACGCAAGTGCTTTCCGAAAGAGGATTTAAAGTAATACGTTTCAAAAATGAGGAAGTTTTATCTGGATTAGATAAGGTTTTATTCTCGATAAAGCAGAATCTGTCA
>DASZPC010000652.1:0-10427 GCA_035550455.1 Chitinophagales bacterium
CATTTCGAGGGCAATGTGGAAATTACCATTAAGTCAGGTGGGGTTTCTTACAGTAAAAGCCAGGCCGAACAGATATTGAAAAACTTTTTCGATACCCATAAACCCAAAAGCTTCACCATCACCCATCAGGGTACTTCGCCCGAGGGTTCTAAGTTTTTCATTGGCACACTGGTAACTGCTTCCGGCAGCTACAAAACTTACGTTTATGCCAAGGTAATTAACGGCGCGCTGGCCGTGCAGGAAATCCGCTTGCAGGAATCCTGATAACTCGTTTAAGGCCTTTTCATTTCCAGGTACGACTGTAAAATTATATTCGCCGAAATAGCGTCTATATGCCCTTTATCACGCCTTTGTTTCTTATTTACCCCGCTCATTATCAGGGTTTGGCTCGCAATTTTTGAAGTAAAACTTTCATCCACCTTATGCACCTTTTTGCCGGGGTAAAGCTGTTCCAGTTTGGCAATAAAACCATCTATATGTTTTATTATTTCGTTCTGGTTGGTGCCGTGGCTGTAGGGGTAGCCCACCACAAAAGCCTCTACATCTTCGGCTGAACAGTACTTTTTCACAAAATCAAAAACACTGGCATTAGGCAGGGTTTCAAGGGTATTAGCAATTATTTGCAGCGGGTCGGTAACAGCTACCCCTACCCTTTTTAACCCGTAATCAAAAGCCAGTATCCTGCCCATTATTTATCCTGTGGTATAATGGTTGATTTAATTTGCAGCACCGTGTTTACGGGCCGGGTATTGCCTACTACGGTAACTGTTTTTTCCACCTCGCCGTGCTTCCCTTCACTGTCAAACACCACCTTAATCTCGGCGCTTTCGCCGGGTTTTATGGGGTCCTGTGGCCAAAAAGGCACTGTACATCCACACGAGCCATAAGCCCGGTCAATAACAAAAGGCACATTGCCGGTATTCTTAAATTTAAAGCTGGTGCTAACCTTCTCACCCTCACTAATCCGCCCAAAATCATAGGCTGTCTTTTCAAAAACAATAGTGGTGGCAGGGCCCTTTTCAGGGTGTCCGTAATCATTCCTGAAATGGCTGGCCATCGGGTCTACATTCGGCTTATCAAAAGGGCTGGTGCTGTCAGGGTTAGCCCTGCTTGGTTCTGGTATCACCACACTCACTGTGTCAATATGTTCTTTACTGGTTTCAGTTACTTTCTTTTTCAACTGGTTGTTTTGGTAAAGCAACAAACCTACTAGTAATACCAGTAATCCAATTACAATAAATACAATGTTCTTTTTCATGTTTACTACCTGTAAAATCAATGCTCAAATTTAACCAATACCCCATACTCACTCCGGCCTTTATCAAAAATTACACAAGTTTTACTTTACTCAATGGCATACCGGGCAAGGGGTTCAGTGTTTTGCCCGGCAAAATCGCTCTTTATGTACTTGTAGTGCGCTGCTATGGCTATCATTGCGGCATTATCAGTGCAGTATTCAAATTTTGGTATGTAACTATGCCACTGATGCTTATCGCCCAACTCCTTAAACCTTCTTCTTAACTCGCTGTTCGCCGAAACCCCGCCCGATAAAGCAATACTTTTAACCCCTGTATACAAGGCTGCCTTTTCCAGTTTTTTAAGCAAAATATCAATAATGGTCTTTTGTACCGAAGCGCATAAATCATCCAGGTTCTCGGCAACAAAATTTTCATTCTTTCTTACCGCTGCCTGCAAAAAATAAAGGATAGATGTTTTTAACCCACTGAAGCTGTAATCGAAGCCCGGTATTTGCGGCTCTGCAAAACTAAATTTAGTGGCATCGCCCGCCTGTGCATGTCTGTCCATTTCAGGCCCGCCCGGATAAGGCAGCCCAAACAACTTTGCCGCCTTATCAAAGGCTTCCCCGGCAGCGTCGTCCAGTGTTTCGCCAATTACGGCCATATCCAGGTAGTCCTTTACAAGCACTATTTGCGTATGCCCGCCCGATACCGTAAGGCATAAAAACGGAAATTCAGGCTTTTCGTCAATAAAATGTGCCAGCACATGGGCTTGCATGTGGTTTACTTCAATCAGCGGCAGGTTAAGCCCCAGGGCAAGCGCTTTAGCAAAACTTACACCTACCAGCAGCGAGCCTATCAGGCCTGGCCCCCGGGTAAAAGCTATGGCATCCAGGTTGCCTTTATCAACCCCGGCCTTTTGCAGCGCAGCTTCCACCACCGGGGCTATATGCGCCAAATGCGCCCTCGATGCCAGTTCTGGCACCACACCGCCCCATAACCGGTGTACATCCTGCCCGGCAATAAGGTTGGAAAGAATTTTGGCATCTTTGCACACAGCGGCCGATGTATCGTCGCACGATGATTCAATAGCCAGTATTGTTACGCTCATGGGCGGCAAAAATACTAATGAATCTTAAAATGTTTCCGGGCTTATCCGGCAGGTTTAAAATGTTAGGCGCTTTATACGTTATAATATATGGCTGTTGAACCAGTTACAAAATTGGATTGGAATTTGAGGTATCAAGTCTTTGCTGTTTATTTAAAGCGCTGTTTTGAAGAAAAAGGTATATAAACGCTTATTGATTGCCTTTCTGGTATTGTTCCTGTTAACGGTATCGTTTTTTGTGGCGGTGCGTTACCCGGCAGTGCAAACCTATCTTGCTCAGCGGGCTACCGATATACTTTCTAATACACTCGAAACCAAAGTAAGTATTGAGCGGGTGGAAATTACGTTTTTCGATAAGGCGCACTTCGTTAACTTTTACTTGGAAGACCACAACCATGATACGCTTATCAACGTGGGCGACCTTAGTATCCGGTTCCGGTTGTTTGAATTAATTAATAAAAAGATTGACATCCGCTCCGTTAGCCTCGATGGCGGTACTCTTTATCTACACCGCGATTCAACCGGTAAAAAACTGAATATTGCCGAACTGTTTTCCAAATTCCAGTCAAACAAGCAAGCCCCCACTACAAAAAACAAAGGGTTCAGTTGGGATATTAACCTTTCCAGCCTGCGCCTTACCAATATACATTTCCGGTACCTGGATGAAAAAGGGCACATGGATTTAAAGGTAGGGGTTCCCTCCTGCCAGTTGGCGGCCAATAAAATCAATATTAAAAAAGGCGTTTTTGATATTGAATACCTGCATCTCGATAGCCTCAATACCACCGTTGATTTATTGCCGCGCATACCTGCCCCGAAAGATACTACCGGCGAAATCCATTTCCTGCCAGAAGGCATGAAAGTCAGCTTTTCTGAATTGAAACTGGCGGGCTGTAGCTTTAAGTTAACCGACCACAACAGCGATACCATTATACCAAATGGTATGGACTTTAAGCACCTTGATGTTGGCGGTATTAACATGGTGGCACGCAATGGGGCCATACTCGGCGATACTATCAGCACCAGCATTGTTTCTATGACAGCTAAAGAACGTAGCGGCTTTACCCTCAACAATCTTAGCGCCAACGCAATTTTCTCAGCTAATGAAATCACCCTGGATAGGCTGGATATTAAAACCCCGAAAAGCGAAATCAAAAACTATCTTAGTTTCCGCTATAGCTCCTTCTCCGATTTTAAAAACTTTGTAAACAAAGTGCGTATAAAAGCCCGGCTCGCTAATTCGCACCTCTCTTTTGCCGACCTCAACTATTTTGTACACAACCTTCAAAAACTTTCGGGTAGCCAACTGGCAATAAACGGCGAATTAGATGGCCGGGTTGATAACCTGAAAGGCCGGGGCATTGAAATACGCACCGGGGCCAATACTATTTTTAAAGGCGACTTTTACACCCGTGGCCTGCCCGATGTTTACGAAACATCCCTCAATATTAATGTGGAACGCCTTGCCACCACTGCCGATGATATTCGCACTATATTCAAAGGCGCACAACTTCCGCCAAACCTAAATAACCTGGGCCTTATTTATTACACCGGTTCGGTAGATGGCTTCCTTACCAATTTTGCATCCACCGGTAAGCTGGTAACCTCCATAGGTTCAGCCACTACCGATGTTGACTTTGCTTATAACCGTAAACGAAACAAAGCTTCTTACAAAGGGGCATTGGCGCTTACCGAATTCGATTTGGGCAAATATTTTAATGCGGAAGACTTATTGGGTAAAGTTAGTATGACCTCGAAAGTAGATGGGGTTGGCTTAACCCTCGAAAGCCTGCATGTAAAGGTGGACGGCAATATATCAAGCCTGGTATTTAAAGGCTATAACTACCGCGATATAAAAATTAATGGCTCGGTTGACCAGAAATCCTTTGAGGGTATGCTGGCCGTGCGCGATTCGTTTTTAGACATGGACTTTAACGGCCGAGCCGATTTAAGCCAAAAAGAACCCGACTTTAATTTTACGGCCAATGTCCGCAAAGCCTCATTAAAAAACCTCCATCTTCTGAAGGATGACATCAGCATTTCCGGAACGATGAATTCCAATTTTAATGGCCGTAAATTTGATGATTTCATTGGCTCGGTTAATCTGGCCAATGTAACTGTCAGCCGCGATACCATGCACTCCTTTATCAAAAAATTTGCCCTCAATGCACGCATGCTTTCCAGCCAAAAAAAGGAGGTTACCCTGGTATCCGATTTTGTTGAATCCGAAATGTCAGGCAATTTCAATTTAATTGAATTGCCTGCCGCCTTGCAGGAATACGCCCGGCACACTTTTGCCCGCGAGAAAAGCGATACCATTACAACCAAATACAAACAGGATTTTACCCTCGATTTTCGCGTTTACGAACCCGGCAATTTCCTCCAGATTATTTACCCCAAACTTTCCGATATCTACCGTTCGCGCATTACCTGCGATTTTAACAGTACCCAGCAAAAACTAAACCTTACGGCCACCGTGCCCGAAATAGCTTTTGCCGGTTACCACATTCGCAATATCAATATCGGCGCTAATTCCGATAAAGACAATTTCAGTTTTAATGCATCGGTGGAAAGGGTTTATCATAACGATAGTGTAATGATTGATTCCGCCGCTCTGGCGGCTAAAACAGTGGGCGATGATATCAGGTTCGACCTCTCTGCTGCCAACCAGCGTAAAACTAATTATGGGCTGCTAACTGCCTTTGTTACTCCGCAAAAAACAAAGGCGCTTGTAAGGCTGGCGCCCAGCGATTTTATATTGGGCAGTAGCGAATGGCATTTTGGCCCTAACGATTCTATTTTTATTGATGGCAAAAAAATCACTTCGAAAAACCTGGTTTTCAAAAGCAATGAACAAACTATAAAAATTGATGCTTACTTAAAAAACGATACCTCCACTTGCGTTAAACTCGCACTTGATAATACCGACCTGGGCAATTTCACCAAAATCTTTACCAATAAATCAAAAGAGATAAGCGGTATAGTAAACGGTAATTTACGAGTGGAGGATGTGTTTTATACACCTAAGGTTTTTGCTGATGTAGCCGTTAACAACTTTGTTTTAGGTACTGAACCTATTGGCGATATACAGGTTAGCTCGCGCCTCGATTCCACCCGCAAAAAAATGCGGGTTGCGGCAACCATTAAAGGTATAATGGGCGACTCTGTGCGTAACGATATTACCGCTGCAGGTTATGTTTCGCTTGATCCCGACAATCCCGGAATGCAAATAAACTTCGAAGCAAAGCGGCTTGGCCTCAATTTTCTTAACTATAAGTTTTTCGACCGCTATGTAAAAAATGCCCGTGGCTATGCAGTGGCAAAAGGGATAGTGTACGGAACCCCTAAAAAACCTTTGCTGAACGGCGATGTTTACCTGGTTAATGATACGGTTACGGTTTCCTTCCTCAATACCACCTATCACTTAAGCAACCAGCACGCTATACTCGATGACCACGGCTTCAGTTTCCCGCACCTTGTTATTAACGATAATAAAGGGCGGCGGGCATTTGCCTCGGGCCGCATTAACCACGAAAGTTTCCGCGATTTTGAGCTCGATTTGAATGTTAATACGCAGAACCCCGATAACCCCGCCGAGAAAAACGCATTTCAGTTCCTGAACACTACCGAGAAAGAAAGCCCCAATTTTTACGGCGTAGCCTATGGTTATGGGCATGTGTATTTCAAAGGCCCTATCAACTCTCCACGTATTGATGCCTATGCTAAAACCAGTTCGGGTACTTACTGTAAGTTGCCCATAAATTCCAGTTACGAAACCAACCGGTACTCATTCTATAAGTTCATCTCACACGGGCGCGATTCCGCATCGGTTCAAAAAGATAATAAGCTAAAACTAAACGGTGTTACTTTCTCGCTTACGCTCGATGTAACCCCCGATGCCCGCATGGATATTATTCTCGACCCAACCACTGGCGATATACTTACCGGCTATGGCTATGGCAGCCTTAAAATTGACATACCCAAAAACAGCAATCTTACTTTGTACGGCAATTACGAGGTGGAACGGGGAAGTTACCTCTTTACGCTTCAGAACATTATCAATAAGCGCCTTGAACTGGATAAAGGCGGCACAGTCAATTTCAACGGCGAGATTTATAAGGCCCACTTAAACCTTAGTGCAGTTTATGAAGTACGCAGTTCTGTTACCGACCTTATCGATGATATGATAAGTAGCAGCACAAGCCAATCTTCAACAGGTGGCAGCACCTCTTCTAATCAATTGGAAACTGCCGCCCAAAGCCGCATACCAATTGATCTTATTTTAAGGCTCACCGGTATCCTCGAACGCCCAACAATTGCTTTTGATATTAAAGCCGTTGACCCCGACCCTACTATTAAAAGCTATGTGGAGCAAAAGCTTGCTTTGTTGCGCACTAACGAAAGCGAAATGAACAAGCAGGTATTCGGCCTGTTGGTAATGAACCGGTTCATTCCAAGTTCTTCTTCAACCGGAAGCGCTATTACTAACAGCAGCAATATTGGTGGCACAGCCGCCAACACGGTTAGCGAGTTTTTATCCTCGCAGTTATCTAACTATCTCAGCAACCTGCTGGAATTTGCCAACATCCGCAATCTCGATTTAAACATTGGCTACCGCCAGTACGACCAAACCTCTACACTCAGCAACAGCACTAATGCCACTACCAATGCCGCCTTCGATACCCGCCGCGAATTGCAATTAGCGCTGTCGCAACGGCTGCTTAACAACCGTTTAAGTATTAATGCGGGTGGCAATCTTGATTTTGGCAATAGCAACCCTTATGATGCCTCATCATCCGGCAGCCGCTCGGTTATACCCACTGGCGATTTTCAGATTGAATACGCTTTAACACCCGATGGGGCATGGCGTGCCAAGGCCTTTAACCGCACCAATTACGATTATTACAATGCCCGCAACAGCAACCGTACCGGTTTAGGCATATCGTACCGCCAGGAATTCGATAAACCTTCTGAACTAATCCATAAAAAGCAGAAAAAGGTTAAAACCGATAGCAATCAAAAGGGCAACGATGCTAAAAAGGAGGACGCCCCTGCTGCCCCACCTCCTGCCGCTCAACCACAAAAACAGGAATAAGCCCCTTTTATCGCTTTAGTCAGTTATGGGCAGGCCGTTGATAAGTAGGCGGGTACAATATTTAGGCGGTTCTGCCATTATCCTATTCTTGTATTTTCTTTACAGTGTGAAGGGCGCAACCACATGCAAAACACCGGTATTCAGGGCGGTTTTAACCAAAGCTGTACCCCTGCTGCTAATGTTGTTTGTTACAGGCATCGGGTATTCCCAAAGCCTTTCTAACATACGCTACCGTTATTATTTACTTAACAGCGATAGCCTTTTGCTCGATACGCTCAGCATTGTTAAAGGCTCGCTTACCGTGCGCAACCCTGCCACCGGCCAGGCCATTGACTCCTCCGCTTACACAATCAACAACTGGTCTTCGGTGCTTACGTGGAAACACAAACCGCCACTCGATTCTGTAAAAGTATTCTTCCGGGTTTACCCATTTAAATTAGGCGGCGAAACCACGCATAAAGATTACGATACTTACCTGCGTTACTCGTCAGGCAGCATTGCCCACCCTTACATGTATGTGCCGGAAGAATCGAACGGCAAGCTGATTGACTTTGGCAGCCTTGATTACAATGGCAGTTTTTCGCGCAGCGTGGCATTTGGTACCAACCAGGATGTGGTGCTCAATTCCATCTTCAACCTGCAACTATCGGGTATGCTTACCCGCGATATTGAAATTACGGCGGCTATAACCGATAACAATATCCCTATCCAGCCCGAGGGCAATACTCAAAAAGTGCAGGAGTTCGATAAAATCTTTATCCAGTTGCGCAAAGACCAGCACAAGGTAATTGTTGGCGATTTCGACCTGGCCAGCCCAGATGATTACTTCATGAAATTTACCCGCAAATACGAAGGCGGCTATTATTCTGGTGCATTTGCCATTAAAAAAGTGGGTATTATGCACACGGCTGCCGCCGTAGGTGTGGCCCGTGGCAAATTTGCCAGTAACACTATAGCCATTACCGATGGCAACCAGGGGCCCTATAAACTTACCGGCGCCGATGGGGAAACGGTTATAACCATTCTGGCCAATAGTGAAAGTGTATTTATTAATGGCGAAAAAATGCAACGTGGCGCCGACCGCGATTATGTAATTGATTACAACCTTGGCGAAGTTACCTTTACCCCTAAGCGCATTGTTACCCAGGATATGCGCGTGGTGGTCGAGTTTCAGTATTCCAACAACAGTTATTCCCGTTCCGGGGCTATGCTGAATACGGAACTGGAAACGAAAAAGGTAAACGTACACCTCAATGTTTTTTCCGAGCAGGACAGCAAAAACCAAAACATACAGCAAAGCCTTACCGGCGACCAAAAAGCATTTCTCTCTACACTGGGCGATAGTATTCAAAATGCCTTTTATCGTGGTTACGATACCACGTCATACGATCCCAACCGTATTCTCTATGCATTGATTGATTCAGTTATACCGGCCACGCCTTATGTATTCGATTCTGTCTTTGTTTATTCCACCGATTCAACAGTGGCTAAGTATGCCCTCAATTTCAGCTACGTCGGTGATGGCAAAGGCAACTACATGGCTTCCACTTCTTTGGCCAATGGCAGGGTATATGTATGGGTGCAGCCCGCTTACGATTCAGCTACACATGCCTTTTTGCCGCAGGGCTCCTACGAACCGGTTATCTTCTTAGTAACCCCCAAATACCAGCAGATGTACACCGTTGGTGCCGATTATAAAATCAATAAAAACAATACCCTCTCTACCGAGGCAGCCATGAGCAATACCGACCCCAATATGTTTTCCTCAAAAGATAACAAAAGTAATATCGGCTTTGCGGGGCATGTAGCTTTCAAAGGTACAGAAATTACAAAGCTGGACACTGCCCTGAAAAAATCACAGAGTGTTACGCTTGATATTACCTACGATTTTACCCAAAACAGGTTTGTGCCTATCGAGCGTTTTCGTGCCGTTGAGTTTAACCGCGACTGGAACCTTGCCTCAAGCGCCCAAAGCTATAACCAGCATTTAGCCGCTGCAAACGTGGGCTATGTGTGGAGCGGGCTGGGCAATATTTACCTCCATTCGCAGGCTTTGGTGCAGGATAGTATTTACCGGGGTTTTGAAAATGGTATTAACGGCAGTTTTGCCAAAAACGGTTTTAATGTAACGTTTACCAATAGTTTCCTTGCCAGTAACGCACAGGGCACTAAAACAAACTTCATCAGGCCCAATGCCGACTTTTGGTACAGCTCTAAAAAAACACGCGGTTGGCGCATAGGTGCCAGTTATAGCAACGAAATAAACATGTTCAAAAATGCTGGCTCCGATTCGCTTAACAGTGCCAGCTACCTGTGGCAAAACTACCGGGTATATGCTTCCAGCCCCGACTCCGCAAAAAACAAATATGGCATCGAATTCCTGATGCGTTATCAACAGCGTGCCGTACCCGGCGCCAATCACTTCGGTAAAATATACTACCAGGCCCAAACAATTAATTTTACCGGCGCCCTGGCTTCTATTAAAAACCAAACACTTAACTACACCCTCACCTATCGCCACGCCTGGGATGCCGATTCCATAGGTATCAGTTCCGAACCCGACAACTTTTATTTAGGCAGGATTGAATACGGCTTTAACGTGCTTAAAGGCGTAATCCGTTCTTCAACCCTCTACGAAATAGGTACAGGCCGCCAGCAAAAAATACAGGTAGTCTATCAGGCCGACCCTTCCAATCAGGGCGATTACATCTGGCAGGATTTCAACCACAATGGCGTGAAGGAAATAAACGAGTTTGTGCTTTCGCCTTACAAAATAGATACCTCATACGACCGCCTCATTATTACAACCCCCGAGTTTGTGTCGGTTAACACCAACCAGTTTAACGAGGTGCTGAATATTAACCCGGCTGCCGTTTGGCGCAATGCAAAGGGCATTAAAAAAGCAGTTTCGCTTTTCAGCATCTTTGCCAGTGTTCAAATCGAAAAGAAAACCTATGCCGTTAAAGGCAAAAAAGTGTACGACTAT
>DASZPC010000653.1:0-3364 GCA_035550455.1 Chitinophagales bacterium
AGGGAAGGGGCGGGCAACGTAAGCTTTTAAGCCAATTTATCGGGTTTATAAGCGTTTAGTATTATTCTTACTTTCGGTGCTTTTATTTGCTTGAAAAGAATACCCGCAATATTATTTCTGCTATTTGCTTTGTGCAGCGCCCGGCTTGCAGCGCAAAACTCTTTTCGGGCCATAGTGGTTTCTTCTAAAGAAGGGCACGAACCGCTGGCGGGTGCTGCGGTAAAAGTACTTGGCACAAAAATTACAGCCACCAGCGATATAAACGGGTTTGTGGTAATCAATAATATACCGGATACGGCTAAGCATATCTGGTTTCATTACCTGGGCTATTACGATAAAACAATAGAGGTAAAGTTTCCGTACCCGGTGGACGCGCCACCGGTGATAGTTAGTATGGATGAAGATACACTTAGCACACCTGTTACCGTTATACAAAAAAGGATTAGTTACCGGGTGGTAAGCACAGCGGAAGATAATCCACCTTTAGAAGGCGTGGTGGCACATGCGGTGGGTACTGAAATTGCCCAAACATCAGATTCAAACGGGATTGTTGAATTCCAGGTTTTGCCCGATAGTGTGCAAACCATTGAATTTTCGATGGTTGGGTATTTTAAGAAAAAACTGAAGTATAAAAAAAGCACAGGCTTAATAAAAGTAATGCTGGAGCCACAGGCAAAAGAGGTGGAGGATGTGATTATAACCACTACCCGTAATTACCAAAAAGCGGAGTACCTGCCCACTACGGTGGCTGTAATTGATGAGGAAGATGTGGAGCAGGAATCGCACGATAAACCTTCCGACATTTCGCATGTAATAAAGGAGCAGCCGGGCATACAAGTGCAGCGCACCTCGGCCACAGCGGGAACGATGGGCATAAGGATGCAGGGCCTGTATTCAGATTACGTACAGGTGCTGAAAGATGGGTTTCCTGTTTCGGGTGGTTTTTCAAACGTAATTGGTATTACCCAAATTCCGCCGCTCGATTTAAAGCAGGTGGAAATTATTAAAGGCCCATCCTCTACACTATACGGCGGCGATGCTATTGCCGGGGTCATCAACCTTGTTTCAAAAACACCTGATGAAACGCCTGTTTACGATTTAATGTTTAACGGCGAAAGCGCCAATGCGTACGATGCCGGGCTTTATGCGGCACAAAAATTTAAATGGTTTGCTTTTTCGTTAACCGGGCTTTACCGGTACCAGTTTCAGAAAGACTGGAGCGGCTTTGGTTATACCGAAACACCCAAACTGCAACGCTATGCCATTGCACCACAGCTTTTTTTCGATATAACCCCTGCTGCTAAACTAAGCGTGGGGGCAGGGTACACACGCGAGAACAGGGTTGGGGGGACTGATGCCTGGTTTAACGGCACTGCCGATTCGAGCAATAGTTATTACGAAAAGAATTTTACCTCGCACATTTCCGCAAACCTGCGTTTTACCTACGATTTTGGCGACAAGGGATTGATTACCGCTAAAAGCAGCATGAACCTGCTTAGCCGGAACCTGGAACTGCCTTATTACTTTTTTACCGGCAGCCAACTGGCTACTGCATCGGAAATTAATTATCACTACGCCCATAAAAAACACGATGTAGTGGCGGGCATTGATTTCCGTTCAGATAAATTTAATGAGGGCGCCGATTCGGCAGCAGCGCCCCGCAATTACAATTTCCTCACCTTCGGGGCCTTTTTACAGTATATATACCATCTTAACCCGGCTACCACTTTTGAGGGTGGTTTGAGGGTGGATTATAACAATGTGTATAAAGCGTTTCCGTTGCCTCATGTTGGCTGGCTGGAGAACTGGAACAAGCTTTTCAGCACCCGGTTAAATATTGGCATGGGTTACCGGTTGCCAACCATCTTCCAGGATCAAAGCGAGGAAGCAAGGTTTATTAATGTAATGCCAATTGCTTCGGGCACAAAACCTGAATTATCGTTAGGGGGCACTTTTAACCTTAAGGTAGATGTGCCGTTGCGCAGCGGGCTTAATATTTCTATTCACCAGCTATATTTTATTACACATATTTTCAATCCGCTTATTAGCGATACTTTAACAGCCGCCAATTGCCCTGGCGGCGATTGCGACGGCCTGGAATATAAAACCCGTACTGATGGTTCAGTGGAAAGCGATGGCGTAGAATCGGGTATCAGCTTTGCCTATCGTGGGCTTGAGGCGGGAATTACCTACACATTTACCGATAGCCACCGGAAACTTGATACTGTGCGCGAAATAAACCCGCTTAGCTCAAAACACATTTTGTCGTTCTCCCTGGGCTATGAAATAAAGAATTTCTTTATAGGCACTGACTGCTACTATTACAGCGCCGTGAAACTTACCAATGGTAATATAGGCCAGGGTATTTGGGAGGTGGGCATTAGCGCCCAGTATGCGTACAAGTATTTCCTGTTGTTTGCCAATATTGAAAACATTGCCAACATCAGGCAAACTTCATATGGGCCAATTGCCCAATTAAACCCGGATTTAGCGCATCCGAAGTTTAACGAAATATACGGCCCGCTTGAAGGGCGGCTGTTTAATGCCGGTATTAAAATCCACCTTGGCGCCTTTTCGAAAAAGAAACATGCCGGTGAAGGCATTGAAAGGTTAGAACGGAAAGATAGTTTTTAAGAACCTGCATGGTGCATAAGCCTTAACGCTTTTTAAAAATACACTACATTTAAATTGTAATATGGGTGAAAAGGAAATCAGTTTCAGGCTTCGTGTTTACGAATCGGTAAATGAACTAACGGCTGCCGATAAAAATTTGCTGAAAGCCGCGCAAAATGCGTTGGGCAGCGCTTATGCCCCTTATTCAAAATTCAGGGTGGCGGCTGCGTTGCTGCTGAATGATGGCAGGATAGTAACAGGCACTAACCAGGAGAATGCTTCTTTTCCGGCTGGTATATGTGCCGAGGGCACAGCGTTGAGTGCCGCTTCGGCTGTTTATCCGGGTGAAGCTGTTATAAAAATTGCCATTACCATTAAAAATGAAAACCGCGTAATAAGCCAACCCGTGGCCCCCTGCGGTATTTGCCGACAACGGTTACTGGAATACGAAAACCGGTTTAATAACAGCATTGAAGTGATAATGGCTGGCGAGGACGGCCCGGTTTACATTGTGCCTACCGTTAAAGATTTGCTGCCATTACATTTTTCGGGCAGCGTACTTTAGCAATATCAGAAGCCGGGGTAAATGCCTATTTTAACCGAGAAGTTTCCTATTGAAGGGTTATTGCGGTAGGTAACACGCCACAGAAAATCAACCTGAATAATTTTTAAAATATTCTCAATACCACAGCCTACTTCCACATACGGTACGGGGAAAGGTGAGTGGATTTCAGAAGGAACGTTAAGCAGT
>DASZPC010000654.1:0-8687 GCA_035550455.1 Chitinophagales bacterium
TATACCATTGCATTAATTTCAGGCCTGTCGATTGGCAGCGGAAATGAATGAATTGTTTTAACCAGTTTGTAGCCTTGCATCGAATCGCCCATGTGATAGGTGCAGTAAAACTCGGTACCGACTTCGTACACCTCTATCTCGTTTTTGTCATTTACATGGTAATGAAAAGAGGGGGCCTCGGCTGGTATGGTGGTGTAGTTGATAGCCAACCTCTTTTTAGCAGTAAGGTTATCGGGCGAGCCATGAAAAATGCGGTGGTCGTAAATAATGGCCGAACCGGCACGCACCGGAAGCGCTACCTTTTTGAATTTTTTATTTCCTAACTCCTCGGCTGAAATATCAGCCTGCTGGAACAGGGTGGGGCCACAACGCAGCGTACGGCCTAATTTGTGGCTGCTTTCCAACAACCACAAGTTGCCGTTCAGGAAGCTGGTATCAACCAGCGGGCACCAGAACGTAAGTGAAACAAATTCATCCTCATCTACCATGCTCCAGTCGAGGTGAAAATCGAAATGCCCCCCTTTGCCCGGTTCCTTAACGGTATAGGCGGCATACAGTGGTTTAAAGTTTATGAGCAATTCGCTGGCCAGGGGTTCAAAAACAGCAGTTATTTTTTCGTGTACAGTTTTTCGGTAGCCGGGAAAGGGGCTTTGCGACGAGGCATGGAAAACAGTTTCGCAGCCATCGTTCATGGTTTCGTAAAAGGCAGATAGCTCTTTTACCTGTGCGGTGTTTAAAAAAGGCACAGTTACAAAGCCTTTTTCTTCAAAGGCTTTTTGCAGGGTTTCGTTTTTAAATACGGCTCTCATATCGTCTTCTTATCACTAAGGCAATGTTTTTTATAAAACCGGTTGCAGGTTGCTATAATAATGTTCTTTAAACTCCTCTGCACTATAATTAACCACATTCAGTTTTTCCTTATTCGCTATTTTGAAACCTGAGGGGGTTTCGTAAAGAGAGTAATCAGTAAAATAATTTTCGTCAACATTTATTTCAAACACTTCCGTGTCCTCATCGTTTTGCGAGTTGCGGAAACAGTGAACAAGCCCGGCATTTGCATTAGCCAATATAGCCGTAACCGCCAGGCGGGGTTGAGTGGTGGTGTTTAACCCCGAGTAATGCAAGAGGCTTACATCATAGGCCACTACATCGCCGGGTTGTACTATCAACGCTTCGCCAAACCGGTTGATGATAAATTCCGAAATACCGGCAAAAGGCTGTGGTATGTTTTTACCCCTTTGCGGGTTTGGTATTTTGTGCGAGCCGCGTACTACACAGAGCGGACCATTATTGGCCGTTATCTCAGTAAGGGGGAACCAAAAATTAATGGCGCGATGTTTTGTTTCATCGGTAAAGCGCCAATCCTGGTGCAGGCCCAGTGCGCCGTTGTTGCCGGGCATTTTCATTACATAGTTGCCAAAAATTACCCGGTAATTATTAAACAGGTTATTTAGTACCCGTTGCAGGCTGCTGCGAATAAGTTCAAAAACTTCTTTGCGGTGCGTTTTATTGTTGTGCCAAATGGTAGAGTAAAACCCTAGGCCATTGTAATCGCGCAGTGTTTGCCAGTTTTTTTTTAGTAAATCAATGGTATGAGGCGGAATAACATTGTGCAATACCACAAAGCCGGTTTCTTCGTACTGCCGCTCAAAATTTTTATCCTTAAAAATGCTATTGTGAAACGGGTTCATTTTTTTCTACACTTTTACGTAAATACATTTCTTCCAGTTCAATTCTTGTAGCGCCCTGTAACCGGTAGCGCATGGTGGCTATTTTTTTTGCGTAGGGCGGCTTTTCGCCAACTATATAATTACTATAAAATTCATTACCCACTTCGTATACCTCCACCTCATCGGCGGGCATAGGTTTATAGTTGCAATAATGCAGTACCGGCGCTTCTTCGGGTATTACCCCTAAATTAAAGGCCAGCCTTGGTGTGGCGCTAAAATTAGGGTTTGAATAATGCAGTACGCTTAAATCGAAAATTACGGCCTCGCCTTTACGGGCTTCTACCAGTTCCTGCCCGGCTTTAAAAATCTGCATATTGAAATCCTTGTATTCAAAAGGCAGGCCCTGCCCGCGCATCCTATCGGTATATTTATGGCTGCGGGGCAGCATATACATAGCGCCGTTATCGGGGCCTACATAATCCATAAGGCATAGCCAAACAATTATACTTTGGTATTGGCTTTCATCGGTAAGGCACCAATCGGCATGCAGGCTAACCATGCTTTTTTCGCCGGGCTCTTTTATTAAGTAAGTACCCACCACCTGTTTGTGGGCTTTCAAATATTTTTTGCAACCGGCTGCGGTAAGATTTTTCAAAAATGTATCAACCCGGCTGCGGTAACCAGTAAGGTGGCTGAATAAAGTAGAATGGTAGCCTACCCCTAAATCATTTTGTTCTTTTTCGTAAAACCTGATGGCGGCATCGGCTTCCTGCTCAGATAAAAAAGGTACACGCACATAGCCCTTTTGCTGGAATTTGGTTTCCAGTTCCAAATCGTTAAATACCTGGCGGGTGCGTTTAATAGGTTCCATATTCAGATTTCAAACATTTTATTTCCAACCATTCAGCCGGGGTAAATTCGGGCTCGCCACCAAAAATGTCGATACCAAAACGTGTTTCAAATTCCTGGCGGATGGAGATATCGTCTTTAAATTCAAAACGGCGTATAAACTCAATTTCAAAACCCACCCGGCGCAAGGCCTGCAGCACCTGGCCAAGATTTAAAGTGTTGTATTGGTACGAGCGGTTGATGTTGCCAATGGTTTTACTGATGCGTGCTTTCCAGTGTTCGTTGTCGGGCTCTTTGTAGTAAAAATCTTTGATGTAAATGCTGCCTCCGGGTTTTAGTACGGCAAATGCTTCGGCTATTGCTTTGGCAGGGTCACCTGCATGGCCCAGCGACTCCAGAAACAACACCAGGTTAAAAGTGGCTGGCTGGTAAAGGTTTGAAAGCTCGTGATAATCGCCCTGTTGCACTTTTATTTTCCCACCCAGGTTTTTTTCGGTTATAACCGTATTGGCCTGCTTTACCTGCGCCCCCGAAATAGTAATGCCTTCAATTTTTATATCGAAATGTTCGGCCAGCCAAACAGCGGGGCCTGCCACGCCGCAACCCGCATCGAGAACATGCAGCCCGTTTTTGATACCTGCCGCCTGTGCAAGGTAACCCATCAGGGCTTCCTTATCGGTTGGGCGGAATGCCTGGATAGTATCGCCATATACATCGTTATAGCCCTTTTGCCAGTTATCGTAGTACTGCGATACTTTTTCGGACTGCTGTTTGAAGTTATTGTCCATTTATACCTTTTAATATACGCTATAACAGGCGTTATGCCAATACCGTAGCCAATAATTCTTTTAACTCACCTTCGCCAAAATTAACCAAGGGTTGTTCAACCGTTTCTAATAAAGTGGCAAAAAAAGGGCGCTGGCTAATGTTATACTGCATGTAAAATTCTGTGCCTGCCCTGTATTTTTCCACCACCGTGCCATTGGTTTCGTGTATGCCAAAACAATGCATTACCTCAACCCCTTTGGGCACCATAATTAAAGTAAAAGCCACCCTTGCTTTGTTTGAAGTATTAGGGTTTGAAAAATGAACCAGGCGGTGGTCCCAAACAAGGGCTTCGCCAGCTTTTAAGTTTACCGGGAAAGAGTATTTTTCTTTCAGCACAGCACTAATATTCCTGAAAGGCTCGTGCACATGGGGGCCGCGCAGGGCAGTAATAATTTTATGGCTGCCTTTTACCACATGCAGGGCGCCATTATTGGCATCCACATCTTCGGTGGGTATCCATAAGGCGTATGATGTATGCTGTGTTTCATCAACATAAGTCCAATCCTGGTGAACGGGGAAATCGCCTTCGGGCCCGGGTTCTTTTACCATAAAATTGGTATAAAGTACCTCGTAGTTGTTAAACAAAGCCGCGGCTTTTGCAGCGCAAACCTGTTTAATTTTTTCATCCACCATTTTGCGGTAATTATATGATGGGTTAAACATGGTAACCTGTGTGCCTTTGGCGGGGGCAGCAGGTAACAAGGCGTAAAACTGTTTCAGTTCGTCCAGCTCTGCGGCGTTGGCAAAGGGGATTATTGCAAACCCGTTTTCCTGAATTTGCTTTTCGGTTCCGGGGTTTATGAAAATACCGTTGCTCATAGCACCTCTGCTAAATTCTTATTTGTACGGGCACATAATTCTTCCTCGTTCAGTTTATGAAGGTCAACCTGAATGGTACGCAGGTTGCGGCCGCTTAGGGGAGTTTCCCACATATTGAAATCGAAAAAGAAGTCATCGTCCACATCAATTACGTTTACCAGGGCCGGGTTATCGGCATTTTTAAAGCAGTGTATGGTGGTAGCCTCTATAGGTTTCATTATTAACTGCACTGCTTTGCGCTCGCCGGTTTTTTGGTTAACGCCGGAATAATGGATTACACTATCATCTATTACCGCTACCTGGCCGGGTTTTAGCTCCATAGGAACCATATATTTTTCTTTCAGTGTATCGTTCAGTTCATCGAACACCCAGGGTATAGAGGGGCCGCGGTAACCGCAAATAACTTTATGCGTACCGGGCACCACTTCAAGCGTGCCGTTTTCGCGGCTTACATTTTGCAGCGGGCACCATACAGAAACTGACGTGTAATTGTCTTCATCTACAAAAGTCCAGTTTTGGTGTATGGGCACTTCGCCGCTGCCGTGGTGCTTATTGAAAAGGTTAATAATGATTGGCTTATAGCGCACCAGCACTTTATCGAGATAAGGCTGCATATAAGCATACACCCTTTCAAATTTTCGTTTTTTCGAGGCAGCATCGTTTTCAAAAAAGCTCAGTTCGTAGGTGTTCAGGTTGGTGTTGGCGGTGCCTTTTGCACCTTCAACACTATCGTATAATTCCAAAAATTTTTGCGCTTCATCATCGCCAAACAGGTTAACCACCACATAACCCTGCCTGTCGAATTCGCGTTGTAAATCTTTATCGTAAAAAATATCTCTGGCCATTCTACTCATCGGTTTAGCTCATATATACTCAGCCGCATCATCTTCAACCTTACAAAAGTAAATTACCCCTGTAATAAAAAGCACAAACAGCGGGATGATTGATATCAGGTAATGTTGCGACGGCACCTCGCCGCCTGAAAGGGTGTACCGGTAGCCCGAAATAACCAGTGCCATAGGGTTAGCATACATTACGTAGCTGAGCCTGTCGGGCAGTACGGTAGTGGGGTAAAACACCGGTGTAAGCCAAATGCAAAAGTTAATTAACTGTGGGGCAATATGCTGCAGGTCGCGGTAGCGGATGGTAAGTGCGGCTACCCAAAGGCCAATAGCCATGCCGCAAATAATATTTAACACCAGGAACAAGGGAAAGAAAACAATGGTCCAGGTAGGTGTAACCCCAAAAGCCAGCATTACCACTAAAATTACGGCGAATGATATCAGAAAATCGGCGCCATTGGTAAGCACTTTAGATAATGCCAAAATGAGTTTAGGGAAGTAAATTTTCTTGATAATGTTTTCGGCATCAATCATTGATGAGCCCACACTGGCGGTCAGATTGGTGAAATAGACCCAGCCAATCATACCGGTTAAGGCAAAAACCGGGTAAGGCAGGCGGCCGGTATCAACTTTAATAAGGGTGCCGAAAAAAAAAGTGAAGATGATAACCGAGGGGAAGGGCGCAAAAAGTACCCATACAATGCCCAAAAAAGTTTGGGCGTATTTAATTTTAAGGTCGCGCCGGGCAAAGGTTGTTATCAGGGTACGGTATTTCCACAAACGGGCAATATATTCTGTTACCGAAAGTGAAGCTGCCGTATGTACTGTAAGTTTATTTGAACTCATAGGCACTGTATTGGGGTAAAATGGGTTGCTTTACCCAACCATTGCATTGATAATACCCTGCAATATGCAGCAAATTTTATGCCTATGGGGCATTTATGGGTATTAAACCTGAGATACAGCCGTTACAGATTTTGTATGGGGGTGTTTTTGCCTGTTAACCGGCACAAAATGAAACATATTGCGGGGCACAGTTTAAGCACAAGGGTTATGTTTTTTGTAAAACACATTGATAATGAAATAATTCGCAATGTTCGGATGTTTGAAAAAAAATTCACATTTTTACCCTGGATTCGCAACATTATGGTTTAACTCAAATTTTCCCCTATGAGAAAAGCAGACATTGTTACTAAGGTAGCCGACCTCACAGGAGTAGCAAAAGTGGATGTGCTGGTTACTCTGGAGGCCTTCTTTAAAGAAGTAAAGAACTCGGTAAAAAACGGAGAGAACGTTTACGTACGCGGTTTTGGAAGTTTTATAGCTAAAAAGCGTGCAAAAAAGATAGGACGTATTATTAAGCGGAACGAATCGATAGTAATACCCGAGCACTATGTTCCTGCTTTTAAACCTGCAAAAACCTTTGTGGATGCTGTAAAGAAAAGCAAAGCCCAGGCGGTTAAAAAATAGGTTTTACCCCAAAAAATAGAAAATAGAGATAGGTTTGTGGGCTTAAACCGCAGGCCTGTTTTTATTTTAGGGCTATGCCATTGAAAATAGCCGGGCGGGAGTAAAAAAGAAGACTTACATGAAGAGGAACCAAATAATTGCAATTTCGGCCTGTGCGGTATTATTGCTGGTAATGTACCTTTTTGGCAACACCAAAAAGCCAAAACCAGCGGATGATACAGCCACTGAGCAACAACAAGAGGGGCATGCCCAGCCAGCAGCCGGGGGCGAATCGTTGAATATTATGGAGTATATAAACGGCGTAAATGCCCAAATAACCGATAAAGCCATTGGGCAAAAAATAAATGAGCTTACCGACCAGAAGGATTATAAGGGCTTAATGGCCCAGTATACCAAACTGGATAAACCCCTGGCGGTTGCCTATTATTCGGTACAGGAGGCCAAGCACCAAAACCGAGCGCCTATATATATAAGTGCCGGCGATTACAATGCAATGCTGATGCAGTCGGCGCCCGATGATAAGGCACGTAAGTTTTTGGGCAACAATGTTTTAGAGTGTTATAAAAGCGCCGTGGAACTGGATACAGGCAATACAGATTATAAGATCAGGCTGGCTGGTGCTTACCTTGAAGATGGCGGGCAACCTATGCAGGGCGTAATGATGCTGCTGGACATTGTAAAGAAGGATTCGAACAACGTGGACGCGCAGTTAATGCTGGGCCGTTTTGGACTTATTTCGGGACAATTTGATAAAGCCATTGCCCGTTTTGAAAAAATTCTATATTTGCAGCCTCAAAATTCAGAGGCTATGTTTTTGCTGGCCCAGGCTTATGTAAGCAAAGGCGAAAAACAGAAGGCGATTGAACTGCTTGAAAAATGCAGTAAACTGGTAAAAGAAGCCGATGCTAAAAAGGAAATTGAGAAAGAGATTGAAAGTTTGAAAAAGCCTAACGGCTAAAATTTATATCACTTAAAAACGGAATTATGCCTTGCGGAAAAAAGAGAAAAAGACATAAGATAGCTACGCACAAGCGTAAAAAGAGACTGAGAAAAAACCGCCATAAGAAGAAATAATCCGGCGCTGCGGGCAGGCGCCCTTCACTCGCCTGCCTGCGGTTCATATCATTCACTTTCCTTTATCACATCAGGGCCTGCCATAACTGATTGCTAACTATCCGCCAACGGGCGGGTATAAAACTTTTTGTTTTGAACAAAGAACTCATTATCCATTCAACCCCTACGGGGATTGATATTGCACTGCTTGAAGACAAGCACTTAACAGAATTACACCAAGAGCGGTTTAATAACCAGTTTACCGTAGGCGATGTTTACCTTGGCAAAATACGCAAGGTAATGCCCGGCCTTAATGCCGCTTTTATTGATGTGGGGCATGAGAAAGATGCCTTTTTGCACTATACGGACCTTAGCCCCGATATACGTTCGGTAATGAAATTTACCCAGCAGTGTGTGGCCGGAAACTTAGCGCCGGAGCAAATGCTGAATAATTTTGAATTGCAGCAGCAAATTGTAAAAACCGGCAATGTAAAAGAAGTGCTGCAAAATAAGCACAACATACTGGTGCAGATATTAAAGGAGCCGATTTCCACAAAAGGCCCCCGCTTAACATGCGAAATTTCACTGGCGGGGAGGTTTTTGGTGCTAACGCCTTTTAATGATTCGGTGGGGGTATCAAAAAAGATTGATTCCGCTGAAGAACGCAAAAGGCTAAAGGTGCTTGTAGAGAGTTTAAAGCCGCGGAATTTCGGGGTGATTGTAAGGACAGTAGCCGCCGGTAAAAATGCGGCTGTGTTGCACGATGACCTTTTGATGCTGCAAAAAAAATGGCAGGAAATGATGCGCAATCTGAAAGGTGCCCAACCGGTTACCAAGGTTTTAAGCGAAATGAACAAAACCACCGGCATATTACGCGACCTGCTAACACCAGAGTTTAACAAGATTGTAACCGATGATGTAAAACTGGCCAAAGAGGTGGAAAATTATCTTGCCCGTATTGCGCCAGAGAAGAAAGATATTGTAACACGCTATACCGGCAAGGTGCCAATTTTTGACCAGTTTAACATTACTAAACAGATAAAGGCATCGTTTGGAAAGACGGTGAACATACCCAACGGCAGTTATCTGATTATAGAAAAAACAGAGGCTCTGCATGTAATTGATGTAAACAGCGGCCACCGTAGCACGATGGAGG
>DASZPC010000655.1:0-1528 GCA_035550455.1 Chitinophagales bacterium
GTAGTCGACAGAAAGGGGTAAAAAATCGACGCCCTCTTTCGCTTCGGGCGACGAAACAACGGTAGCGAGCAACATCGTGTCGCCCATGCGAACAACAACAGACCCATCGGCCTGCTTGGCCAGTTTACCGGTCTCGATCTCAATGGTGCGGCCGTCACCTAAATCAATGACCTTCTTAATTACATTTAAACTCATCTTGTTTGTGTTGTGGTGCGCTTTGCATCTTCGGGAGCGCACCGGTGTATATAGCTAATTTATTTTTTGCGAAAGTAAAAAAGCCACCCGACATGGCGGATGGCTTTTTTGAAAACCTGGAAGTTTACTTAATGATATCTCTTAGCTGGAGGGCCTTGATAATAGCACGGTATCTTTCAATGTCCTTATCATACAGGTAAGCCAGCAATGCGCGGCGCTTACCCACTAATTTCTGCAGCGAAAGCTGCGTCGAAAAATCTTTCCTGTTCTTTTTAAGGTGCTCGGTAAGGTGGCTGATGCGGGTGCTGAATAAAGCGATCTGACCTTCTGCCGAACCGGTATCTGCGGCGTTTTTGCCATGTTTTGCAAAGATATCTGCCTTTGCTTCTTTACTTAAATACATTACCTGAATAATATTAAAGCGTTTACGTTTTGTTAATTGAGGTGCAAAGGTATGTATTTCTGTCTGAATTTGAAAGCCTTTTGGATAAAAGATTTTAGTACGCTTGTCCCTTATTTTTCTTTTGGTTATATCTTTTTAAATCGCAAAAATGTTTACCTGCGGTAACTAACCATTAGTTCCCTATCCAGCTTTTATATATAGCCGCCTGCAGAGCATCCGGGTTTTTCATAGGTGTTATTTTAAAGTTCTTTTCAATCTTTTTGGCAAGTGTAATGGTTACATCCTTTTTAATGCCATCTTTTTCCAGTCCAAATAAAATGGTATCTCCGGAATTATGCGTTTCGTACGTTTTAAAAAGCAGCGTAATGTTAGCAGGCGCACCGTTCACGGTTAAAATTTTAGTACGTCCGCGCACACCTGCGTTCCAAGCCGGCGATTTATAATCTACTGTAGTAATTCGCAGCGTGTCTTTTTGCTGCCTAACGTTCAATCCATCCCACACGGTTGATGTAACGGTGGTGGTAGTATCAATATCTAAGCCGCCGTATGCAAAATACTTAGGATAATCGGGCGGTTTAACAGTAGATGCGTATTCAAATAGCTCCGGTAATTTAGTCCCGGCCATTTTTTCGCACTCCTGCCTGAACTCCTGCTCTGTAAAGCCACGTTTCAATTGCTTATAATATTTGTAGTATAGCAGGCGCATTACATCATCAAGCGTTTTTTTGTTTTGAGTGGCGTGGCGTATGCTAAAGTCAAGCATTAAACCCAATATCGGGCCTTTATCATAATAAGATATGGTTTTATTAAAATCATCATTCACGCGTCCATTAGGCCCATCACCCCAGGTATAATAACTTGCCTGCGTAGCCGACTGATATAAATGTCCCGGTTTGTTCTCATAATTTCGCAGATTAGCCTGAAAATCCT
>DASZPC010000656.1:0-3628 GCA_035550455.1 Chitinophagales bacterium
CAGCAAAAAAAGATAAAAATACTTTCGGGTGGAGAGCGTAATCGCTTACACTTAGCCCTTACGCTGCGCGAAGAAGCCAACGTATTGCTGCTCGATGAGCCTACCAACGACCTGGACGTAAACACTATCCGCGCTTTGGAAGAAGCCCTGGAGGCCTACGCTGGTTGCGCTGTTATTATATCGCACGACCGCTGGTTCCTCGACCGTGTATGCACTCACATCCTCGCCTTTGAAGGCGAAGGGCAGGTATATTGGTTTGAAGGCAGTTTCAGCGATTATGAAGAGAACAAGAAGCAACGCCTGGGTGTTACCGACGATGCCCCCCGCAAATTCAAATACAAGAAACTGGTAGCCGGGTAAAATTTTATCTATTTTTGTGAGGTGGAAACTAAAGTTAGCAATAAGGAGAACCTTTTACAATTAATTTCCGCTCATAAGGGTGACATAACTGGCTTTGGCGTTAAGGAACTCGCTTTGTTTGGATCTTTCAAGCGAAATGAAGCCACAGAAGACAGCGATGTAGATTTATTTGTCGAGTTCAGGCCGGGAGAAAAAAATTTCTCAAACTTTATACGCTTAGCGTTCTTTTTACAAGACCTCTTCGGTAGAAAAGTTGAGCTGCTTACACGCCAATCATTAAGCCCTTTTATTGGCCCGAAAATCATGAAAGAACTTGAATATGTATCCCTCACAGGTTGATTTGCTCCGCCATATTCAGGTTGAAATCAACTTCATAGTCCGTAACACCAAAGGCAAAAAAGAAAAGGAAGTTATTGAAAACGAAGTCCTGATTCGTGCTATTATCAGGGGCTGGAAATAATAGGTGAAGCTGCTAAACGGCTTGACCCTGCGTTTAAAGCAAAATATTTTCATGTTAAATGGAAAGAAATGGCCGGGACCCGCGATATTCTTATCCATGAATATTTTGGGGTTGATTATGATATTATATGGAACCTTGCCGAAAATATTTTACCTGAACTACTGCCGATAATTGAACAGATAATTGAGTTGGAAGAAAGGCAAGGATAAGCCTTTTTTGAATACCGCCCCCCTATTCCGTATATTTGCAATACCTAACCTATGAAAAACACTATTATAGCCAGAATTATGTACCCTGCCCGAAGGCTGGTATTGGCAATATCTTTATTATCACTTATTTCCTCTGTCCCCTATTCCAAATCAGAAGACAACGTTGAAATTGTAGCCAATGCCCCTGCACAGGACGTGTATGTACAGGCAGGCCTTGAACACCTGGGGCTTAACCGTAATGTTTACAACACGGCCTACAAAGGCTGGCTGAAATTAAAACGCCGTGGCGAAATAAGCAGGGATATTTTGAGCATCTGCGATTTTACCCAATCGTCCAGTAAAGAGCGTTTGTATGTTATTGACATGGCTGCAGGTAAAGTGCTTTACCATACTTTAGTGGCACATGGCAAAAATACCGGCGTGGAATACGCAAAATATTTCAGTAACCAGCCACAATCGTTAGAAAGCAGCCTTGGGTTTTATGTAACCGGCAACACTTACCAGGGCACACATGGCCTTGCCCTTGTATTAGAAGGAAAAGAACATGGCTTTAACGATAAAGCCGAAGAACGGGGCATTGTAATGCATGGGGCCGATTATGTAAGCCATAGCTTCATTTCTAAATACGGAACCCTGGGCCGCAGCTGGGGCTGCCCGGCAGTATCCACCGAATTGCATGAGCAAATTATCAACACGATTAAAGGCGGAAGCTGCCTTTTTATTTATTACCCCGATAAGCAATACCTCTCCGCTTCCAGCCTAATTCATTAATAATTAAGTAGTTAAAAGCAATATACATTTCTGGTTTGTTCCTGTTTATAAACCTATGCACTGATTTTAATCATTTGATTAAAACATTTGTTTTAATCAGAAAAATAAATTTACCTTTGCCTCGTCTTAAGTAATAATCATGGCAAGGCCAAAGAAAAAACCAGATACAACAGCCGAGGAGCGCATAAAAGAAGCCGCCCGAAAACTGTTTACCGAAAAAGGCTACGATGCGGTTAAAACCCGCGATATAGCTGCCGAAGCCGGTATAAACCTGGCCTTGCTGAACTATTATTTCCGTAGTAAGGAAAACCTGTTTGAAATTGTAATGCTGGGCAACTTTGAAGAGTTTATGCAAAACCTGATTCAGACTTTAAGCGATGAAACATCCAGCACCGACCAGGTAATTGAAAAGGCAGTAACCAGCTATATTGATATGCTAAGTACCAACCCCGATTTGCCACTGTTTATCCTCAATTCAGTAAGGAACAACAGCGCCAATTTTCCGGGGCACATGAGCAAGCGTTTTGCCGAGGTGCGGAATTCATTTATCCAGCGTATTTCAAAAGGCATGAACGATGGGCAAATTCAGCAAATGAACGTAGGCCACTTTATGCTGAATTTTATGGGGCTGGTTTTGTTCCCCTTTGTGGCAAGGCCTATGATTAGTAAGGTAAACCATATTAAACCCGAAGATTTTAAACTGCTGATGGAGGAACGTAAAAAACTGGTGCCGGTGTGGCTTAAAGCTATGATGGCCCCCAAAAAATCAAAAAAAGGACAGAATTAAAAGTATATATCAATGAAACGTATTCTTACTTCATTCTTTATCGTTTTGCTGGCTTTGTCGGCCACAGCGCAAACAAACCAAAATTTAACTATTGATTCGTGCTACGCATGGGCACGTTTAAACTACCCCATGCTGAAGCAGCACGATATCATCCAGAAAACAAAAGATTATACCGTTCAAAACGCCTGGCGGGGCTATATACCCCAGCTAAACGTTATGGGGCAGGCTACCTACCAATCGGAAACCACCAACTTTGGCGATGTTTTCGGTAGCTCGCCTTTTATCCAAAACTTAGGGATATCCTTCCCAAAATATAGTAAAGACCAATACCGCTTAACAGGCGAGGTAAATCAAACGGTTTTTGATGCTGAACAGAGCAAATTCAAAAAGGAAAATGCTATTGCACAGGCCGATATACAACAACAAAGTTTAGAGGTAAACCTGTACACACTGAACGACCGCGTTAACCAGGTATTTTTTGGCGTGCTGTTAATTGATGAACAGCTAAAGCAAAACGATTTACAGCAAAAGGATTTACAGAACGGAATTGATAAAGTGGATGCTTATATAGCTAATGGCACCGCTTACAAAAGCAGTGCCGATGAGTTGAAGGCACAGTTGCTGCAAATACAACAAGCCAAGGTTGAAATGCAAAGCGCCCGCAAAGCTTATTTGCAGGTATTGGGCATTCTTATAAACCAGCCTTTGGGGGATAATACCACACTTGAAAAACCGGCCGCACCGGTACTCGGCGCCGATATTAAACGGCCGGAGTTAAAATTATACGACCTGCAAAGGCACGTATACGATATTCAATCAAAACAACTGGCCACCGGTTTAATGCCCGTAATAAATGCCTGGTTCGATGGTTCATATGGCCGCCCTACCCTGAATACCGTTAGTAACGATTTTGGCCCATTCTGGATAACCGGCATCAGGTTTAACTGGAGTTTAACTGCCCTTTATACCCGCAAAAACAACCTGCGTATACTGGCGCTTAACCAAAGCGATGTTGACCTGCAAAAGGAAACTTTCTTATTC
>DASZPC010000657.1:0-2215 GCA_035550455.1 Chitinophagales bacterium
CCTGGCAGATGGCGCCAATGAATGTGTAACCGTACAAGTAACTATAGCGCCAAGTTGGACAATCCGTATTTTGGCTGCTGTAACTTTTGCAATGAGCTTGTATGCCATTTTTGGCAGCCTGTTTTTTGGCGTAACTTGCACTACAAAAGACAAAGAGCATGTAAACTGTGTAGTTGCCGGGGTGTGGATCCTGATATTTCCGGCGATTTTGGCCGCCATCAGTTACTTTATGAAACGCGGTTTACGGCAATCTTTCGAAACCGGAATGGGGCTTAATTCAGGTAGCGAATAAATGGAGTTGCCTGCCAGTGGGCATTTTCTTTTTACTGGCAGCGGTATTTGTTTTCATTACCAACCGTTTCCAGCTATTTCAATAACCGGGGCTTTACCCGGCCCGAAACGATTTTAAAAGCCAGTCCATTATACCAGGCACTTTTATTACGCTGCAAAACTGCGGGCTAAAGTATAGCGGGAAAATTTTTGTATTACCAGTTCATTAATACGCTCGGTTTCTTCATCGCCAAGGCCGTGCTCAAGGATGTGAATATCCATTTCAGCGCCTTCTTCGCTGCCGCTTCCGCCCATAATATCAACCACAATATTGTATTCCTGGCCCTCGTACATTACTGAGCAGTATTCGGTGGCAGTAAACTCAAAAGGCATGTTGTTTTGAAAGGTTAGTTCCATAGGTGGGTTTTTTGGTGTTGGTTAATTGTAAGTAAGCATTAGTTATTGTTTATAAAGATGGAGCAAATCAGGCTACCGGCTATGGAGATTTCGTAACCGGGGCACAAAACGGGGTATTGGCACCCAAATTGAGAATATATGTTCCGGTTAAGCCCTTACCGGTTATAACAACCTATAATAAAAATACCCGCTAAAGCGTTAAGGTTTGCAATTAAACACTATGCCCGCAAAGCTACTACTGTGTACATGCATTTTAATGTTCCTAAATACTCCGGTATTTCCCCAGCAACCGGAAAAAGGCACTTATTATCAATTATACAAGAAAATGTCCGGGGGGCAGATTCAGGAAGAGTGGCAGCAGGAAATTAGCATGTACCACATAAAAAACGGCACACGGCTAATGGATGTGGGCGGATCGGACGGCAAGCTTATACTGCCGCTTGCGCTGGTGTGCGACTCACTGGACTATTACTGCGAAGACATTAACCCTGTGTTGTTCTTCCAGATACCTGAGTTTTCAGCACTTGCCCGGAAAACCATTAACCCGGCGCTGCGCTTTAACACCCACACAGTTACAGGAACCGATTCTACTATACCCGGGGCAAACCACTTATTTGATTATATTGTAGTACGCGAAACGTTTCACCATTTTACCAGCCCCGAAAAAATGCTGGCTGAGTTTAAACGCCTGTTAGTACCGGAAGGTACTTTGATAATTAGCGAGCCTGCCAATCAAAAAAAATTCAGGCAATGCAAGTTAATAGCACCTGAAAAGCTTAAGGCCCTTGCAACAGCCGCCGGGTTCCATATTGTAAGCCAGGAACTAACAAAAGCCGGGTTTTGGGTATATTTATTCGGAAGTTAAAAGACCCGGCCCTAATAAACGCAAGTATGAAAAAAGAGTTACCTGCCAAACAAAGCAATGAACTGCTAACTATTTTAAAAACACGTTTTGAGAAAAACATAAACCGGCACAAGGGGATTGATTGGGCCAAAGTAGAAGCTAAACTGAAAGGGAATGCCGAAAAGTTATGGTCGCTGAATGAAATGGAAAAAACCGGCGGCGAACCCGATGTGGTGGGCTATGATAAAAAAACCGGCGAATACATTTTTTACGATTGTGCCGCCGAAAGCCCGCAAGGGCGCAGAAGCTTTTGCTACGACCGGGAAGCCTTAGACAAAAGAAAGGAGCATAAACCCAAAAACAATGCCCTGGAGGCCGCAGCAGATATGGGCATAGAACTTTTAACCGAAACACAATACCGCGAACTGCAACAATTGGGCGATTTTGATACCAAAACATCGAGTTGGGTAAAAACGCCCGATGCCGTAAGAAAACTGGGGGGTGCTTTGTTTTGCGACCGGCGTTATAATACCGTGTTTGTGTACCATAACGGTGCTGAATCGTACTATGCCGCCAGAGGGTTCAGGGGTATGTTGAAGGTGTAGGGGGACATACTCTTTTATCTTTTCAAAAATAAAACGGGCCGGTGGATATACCGCCCGGCCCGGATAGCAAATTGCTGTT
>DASZPC010000658.1:0-7618 GCA_035550455.1 Chitinophagales bacterium
ATGGCAACCATTACCTTGTTATAGGCGCATTTAGTAAACAGGGGCTTATTAATGGCATTTACAGTTACCTCGACACCCTCGGCTTTCGCTGGTACCAACCGGGCGATGCCTGGACATATACCCCGCGCTTAAAAGACTGCCGTTTAAAGCTGGACGAGGTGTTAAAACCCGATTTCGCGCTGCGGTCATTTTTTGGCACTTATGGTACCCCCCGGAACCCGGTGGTTGACCCAACCAAAGAAGTTGACAAACAGTGGCAAACATGGTATATGCGCAACCGCTTTGGCGGGGCCTACATATTAAAGGGCCATTCGTGGAATGACTTTCTGTGGCATAATTTCAGTCCGCTGAACGACCACCGCGAATGCATGGCACTGGTAAACGGCGAGCGGGTAAAGCCTAATACCGCAGCTAAGTTTTGTGTTACCGACACCATGCTGCAAAGGCTTTTTGTCAATGAAATGGTGGCGCAACTCGAAAAAAATATGAAGGCCAACCCTAATGCAAGTGCCTGGTGCGTGTCGGTTGAACCGTCGGATGGAGGGGGCTTTTGCGAGTGCCCCAACTGCCAAAAACTGGGCTGTATCAGCAACCAGGTTTTTTACCTGGCCAATGTGGTTGCCAAAGCATTTCAAAAAATTTCTGCCAAAGCGTACGTTAACCTGTATGCCTACAATAGCCATGCTTCTCCACCCGGTTTTGCTTTGGAGCCCAATGTTATTGTTCAAATAATCCCCTACGGCTACCAGCATTATTCATCGCCGCAGGAAATGATTGCCGACTGGAAAAAGAAAAATGTAAAGCTGTTTATTTACGATTACTACGGCATTCCGCTTGAAAACGTGGATATGCCACTGAAAGGCGATTTAAAGCCTTTAGAATTTTCAAAACGTTTGCGCTACTGGCACGAACAACATATTATGGGCGCCACTTTGGAAAGCAGTTATAGCATTGGCTGTACCGGCCCCGGCCTGTATGTTTTTTCGCGCCTTGGCTGGAACATAAACTACGATGCCGGTAAACTGCTTGATGATTATTACAACCGCTGCTATGGCAAAGCGGCTACTGCGGTAAGGCGTTCGCAGGAACTTTTAAGCGCCGATACTTTAAATGCCAAATGCAGCCTTAACTGTGCTATAGAAGAGCTACATAAAGGAACTTCAAAACTACGGCTCGATTCAACCCAAAACACCTGCTTAACTTACTATAAAGCGTACCTGCATTATCTGCGCCTGCTGTATGTGGTTAAAAATAATGGCGGTAGTGTGGAACCGCTGGCTACCGATAGCCTGATGCGCTATACTTATGGCATTTTTCAAACTATGATGGTGCACCAATTCCCTATTAGCGAATATGTGAAAGAACACGGCGCGGCTACCAGCTATGTAAAGCAATACTGGGATGCCGATAAACCCAAAACCCCGGGTATGAAATTTGCCGAAGTGCTACAGCTTACCGAAGAGCAGATAAATGCTGCGTTTGATACCGATGTGAAAGAAATAATAAAACAATAGGCCTTAATAAGGGGCATTTTTGCCTTTGCTATTTAGGGCCTGTTTTACTTTCGGCCTGAAAGTTTTCTTCCGCTCATCCAGCTTTTGGTTTTCGCTGTTAATATCGCGCTGCAATTTATTCAGCCCGTCTACCTGCGATGTGGTGGGCTCGCCTTCGTAAAAGTTCACCCCAAAATAAATATCGCTCAGTTTATCGCGTAGCTTTTCTTCGTCAACAAATATTACGTTCCTGCCCTCTTTTACCGGCACCAGTTCTGCGCGTATGGCCTCAAGGCTGTCATAATATTGCTGTATTGCAGGCGATTCATCTTTCATGTCCTTTATCAGTTTTTCTTCTGCCAAAACCGAGTCCATCAATTTTGCCAGTTCTTCCTGCATCCGGTACGTACGGGCCACCGCATCATAGCCCGCATCAATCTGCGTTTTCGTGGCTTTTGTAAGCGGGTCGGGCACCAGGTTCAAGTCGCCCTGCGCACTCATATCCCCCGCAATTACTTTCACTTTATATTTTCCATCGCGCACCATGGGGCCAATAGTGGAAGCATAATCCAGTTTGGCGCCACCTTGTGCCACATGCGGTGGCTGGGTACGCATATTCCAGGTTATTTTGTTGATACCTTTGCGCTTAGTGCCGGGCAGGTCAACCAAAAAATTACCCTGTGCATCATAAATTTCAACCTTCACATTGCCGCTGTTCAGGCGCTTTTTCATGTAATATAAAATGGGGGCCTCCTCGCTGGTGTTGGGCCCTACGTAACCTTGTGCATTGGGCCAGCTGCCGCCATAATGTCCTACGGTAACCGGGCTTGGGTTAGAAGGGATAACCGCTATCTCCGAATTCAGCAACTGCTGGTCAATTTTGCGCAACGGCGAAATATCATCCACTATCAAAATACCCCTTCCGTGGGTAGCCACTACAAGGTCGTTGCTGCGTGGTTCCATTACCATATCGCGCACCATAGCATAATCGGGTATATGGCCTTTCATTTGCACCCAGCTATCGCCGCCGTCAATGCTTACATATAACCCCATTTCTGTGCCCAAAAAAAGCAGGTTCCTGTCAGCAATATCTTCCAATATCTTATTGGCATAACCTTTAAACTCCGGGCATTTTAGCATAGCCCAGGTTTTACCCATGTCGGTCGATTTGCCCACATAGGTTTTCATATCGCCATAAGTATGGTTATCAAAAGTGGCATACACCACATTTTTATCAAACCTTGAAGGGGCAATACTGCTTACCCAGGTTTGGGCAGGTATGCCGCTTGCTTTGTAATTATCAGCAACATTTATCCAGCTTTTTCCGCCATCAGTAGTGTATTGCAGGTTGCCGTCATCGGTGCCTACCCAAATCATTTTTTCGTCTAAAGGCGATTCAGCAATTGAGTATATGGTGCAATGGTTTTCAGCCGAGGTATTATCGTTCGTTAAACCACCGCTTTCTTCCTGCTTCAATTTAGCCGGGTTATTTGTTGTAAGGTCGGGCGAAATCTTGTCCCAGGTAATGCCTCCGTTTTCAGTTTTAAATAAAAACTGTGCGCCAGTGTAAACGGTTTTTTTGTTGGTGGGGCTGCATACTATAGGTGTGTTCCAGTTAAACCGGAATTTTGGGTCGCCTTCGCCGGGTTTGGGTTGTACATCCTGGCTGGTATTTTCTTTCGTATCGGTGCGCGATGAATGCCCACCCTGATACTCACTGTAATCCACATCGCTGTTATCCCTGTCGGGTTGCACCCAAAAACCATCACCGCCGTTCAGGTTTACCCAATCGCTGTTTTTAATGCCGCCCGGCGCCTGCGAAGGCGCTTTCCACGAACCATTGTCCTGTAAACCGCAATATACATTGTAAGGGGTTTTATCATCTACCTGCACATGGTATAACTGCGCAATGGGCATGTTGTTAATGTATATCCAGTTATTGCCACGGTCCACACTCATATAAAGGCCGCCATCGGTGCCTACATACATTTGCGAGGTATTTTTTGGGTTAACCCAAAGCGCGTGCATATCGCTGTGCAGCCAACCCTGGCTGTTTTGCGCACGCACCCAACTGTAGCCGCCATCTTCGCTGTACGAAAACTCGAATGCCGGCCTGTAAACCCGTTTGGTATCAAGCGGGTCAATAACAATGGTGCTGAAATAAAACGGGCGGGCGCAAACATTATCATCGGCGCTTTGCTCTTTCCAGGTTTCGCCGCCATCATCTGAAATATACAGGCCGGTTTTTTTCGCTTCCACTATAGCCACCATATTGTCGGGGGCTGAAGGCGAAACCGCCAGTGCAACCCGGCCAATGGTATCTGCATTAATGCCTTTCTGGATTTTGCGCCAGGTTTTACCGCCATCGGTAGATTTCATAATGGCGCAGCCGGGGCCGCCGCTGCTAAAAGCGTATGGCTTGCGCCTGAACTGCCACAAAGAGGCATACATGATTTGCGGGTTTTTCGGGTTCAGCACAAAATCGGCACAGCCGGTACTATCATTGCCCGAAAGTATCTTCTCCCAGCTTTTACCGCCGTCGGTAGTTTTATAAAGGCCCCTGTCTGGCGAGTTGCTCCACAATTTGCCGGGTACCGCCACATATACGGTATTTGAATTATCCGGGTCAATAACAATTTTGCTGATGTGCTCGCTGTTTGGCAGGCCCATAAAAACCCAGTTCTCGCCCCCATCGGTTGATTTGTATATCCCATCGCCTACCGAAACGGTATTACGCATATTGCTTTCGCCGGTACCCACCCATACCACATCGGGGTCTTTTTGGTCAATAGCAACGGCCCCTATGCTTTGGCAGTGTTTATCAAATACCGATGTAAAACTGGCCCCGCCGCTGGTGGTTTTCCATACACCGCCCCCGGCTGTGCCTACATACATAATGCGCGGGTCGGCATTAACGCCATCAATAGCTGTTATGCGTCCACCGGTTACCCCGGGGCCTATCTGGCGCGCCTCAATTTTACCCAGCGCTGCCGATGTTAGTTTCACCTGCGGGGTTTCCTGCTTTTCGCTCTTGCCCTTTTTACTGGCCTTTTGCGCAAAACCCATCTGGCAAAAAGCCAATACTATTATTGCAGCTATAAACTTTTTCATATCTTCTGCTATTTCTTCAATTTATCAAAAATGCTGGCATCAACCGCAGCGTTCACTTCTATCTTCGTATAGTTGGTAGGGCCGCCCTGCTCGTTGCCGTCGGCATCCACATTTTGTTCTGAAAACGGCAACACTATACCATAATCAGTTTTCTTAAAATCCGAGTAGGTGGTATATGATTTCTCCTCTTTGTCTTTCAGTCTTATCCGGGTTTCTGTCTTTAGCACATAATAAGTTTCCTGGTCAATGTAATAGTAAACCATATCGCCGTTTTTGGTTTGCAGGCGCAGCTTATATACATCCGACCCATCCATATCATCAGTGCCTAAGTAATCAACGGTATAGCCTTTTTCTTTATAGTTAAAAAGCAGCCCTTGTGGGTCGGCATCAAGGCTAATGCTGCGTATTTCGTTCGGCGAAAGCGGGTCGGTTTCGCGCTTGCCCTGAAAAGGCCTGTAGCTCCACCCACTATCGCCCTGCATAACCGTTTTGGCAGTCATTCCCTGCCAGCTAAAATCGCTGTAAAGCCCTGTAAAAGGTTTGCTGGTTACCACCTGCGTTACCGGGGCCTGCATGCCCGGGCCAATAGTATAAGTGCCGGTGTATTTAAGTGAGGTAACTTTGGCCCATTTATCGTGCCCACCGGTTGCTTCAAAATGTTTGTTGATTATTTCATCGGCCGTTTGGGCGTGTAAGGCAATAGCCATAAGCACTATCCCCAGGGTAAATAACTGCTTCATAAAAATGCTGACTTAGTTTTACAAGTTAACAAATTTCAATCTTCCTTACGAAATAAAGAAGCGACCTTAACTTGGTATTAACAATTCAACTTATTACTAAAAAACAAAAACGCCCCGCTGTGCAGGGCGCTTATTATTTAGTATAGCTATCTTATTGGTCTTTTTTCAAACCCACAATCGAGAACTCTGTGCGGCGGTTAATAGCACGGCCGGCCGGGTCGTCTTTTCCATCAGGCGTAGTATTAGGCACCTTAGGCCTTGTTTTTCCATAACCTTTGGCAATCAGCCTGTCTTTGGTAATACCCTTGCTAATCAGGTAGTCAACACAGCTTTGCGCACGGTCCTGCGATAACTTCATGTTGCCTGCATCTGAGCCAATACCATCGGTATGCGAACTCAACTCAATAATAAAGCTGGGGTTCTCCACCATAATCTGGTAAAGGTTATCCAACACTGCCTTCGAGTTTTCGGTAAGTGTGGATTTGCCAAATTCATACAACACGTTTTGCAGCGTGTAAGCCTTGTTCAGCTCCAACTTGGCAATCGAAATATCTTTCCTTATGGTATCGGTTGAGCTTGCCGGGATACTCACTTCGGTAGTATTGGCAAAGTAACCTTCTTTGCGGGTTACTAGTTTGTAGTTTTTGCCAAACTCCACATCAAAAGCGTAGTAAGGGTTGCTCTTCATGTAGTAAACGGTTTGTTGAAGCCCGTTAGGGAACACTTCAATTAGCTCTACACTGGCGCCTTCAACACCGGTGCCTTTGCCTTCTTCGGCCACTAAACCTTTAATAGTACCCATTGCCTTGCGGATAACAATATTGTTATTCAGGGTATCCTCGTCAGGCAGGCCCTTGGTGGTTACATCCATCGTCTTGGGCGAGAATCCATCGCGGTCAGCTTCAACCACATAGTCGGTTTCGGGGCTTAGCTTAAAGAAATAAGACCCTTCGCCGCGTGCACCGGCTTTCCCGGTAGCCGATGATGAATCTATCGAAACCAACACCTTGCTGCCATCGGGCATTTTCTTGTAAAGTTTAAATACCGCGCCGGTCAAAGCGCCACCGCTGCCGCCGCCGTCGGCCTCTTTAAAGGCAAGGCCCTGAACAGCATACCTGAAATTGGTCCAGTAGAAAATATCATCGCCGCCGGTTTTTATACCATTAAGCGGGGTGGTACCTACACGGTTAGAAACCAGGAAACCATTTGTCTGGTCGTTGCTGCGGCTGTAATACAAATCATCGGCGCCGGTATTAACCGGGGTGCCCACGTTTACAGGGTCGCTCCAGCTTAAGTCGGCATTTTCAGCGCTGCTGAAAACATCAAATCCGCCAAGGCCGGGCTGGCCGTCTGAACTGAAATACAAAGTCTTAGTGCTATCGTCAAAGTAAGGGGTCATTTCATCGGCAACAGTATTCAATGTGCCTTTCACCGGGTCTGGCCCGCGGAAATCACCGCTCTGCATACGGGTAAAATACCAAATATCCATGCCACCGGCGCCACCGGGGCGGTCGGTTACAAAGTATACTGTTTCTGTGCCATCATCCGATGTCCTTACAGTAGGCTGGGTAGAAGTATATTTTTCTTTCGAATTAATTGGCTCTGGCAGGCGTGTTACATTGCTGAAATTACCATTGCTGTAATCAGCCACATACAAATTGCACAACGAACGCGAATCGTCCATATCTGTGCATTTGGTAAAGTAAAAACGGTTCATCGCTTTATTAAATGCACCGTTGCCTACATTGTAACCATCGGTATTTACGTCCTTATTATCTACAGCAATACCTTCACTCCACTTACCGTTTTCCAGTGTGCTGTGCTTAATTTCATAAATAGGTTTGGCTTTATTGCCTTCTACAAACACCAACGTATCGTTGTGGCCGTCAGCCTTGCGCGATGAGTAGTAAAGATTATCCTCGCCTACGCCGCAGGGGCCGCCTTCGTTGTACGACTTATTTACGCCGGGGCCTGCATTGTAAATCTTAACTTTTGCCTTAGGGGCGCTTTTAGCCCATTCGCACCCGGCTATTTCAAGTTGCGCCAGTTTTGTAAAATTATCGGGGTGGTCTTTGTCGGTGCTGGGGGTATAGCTTTTTGCAAATTTATTCAGGTGCTCTATGGCTTCATCATATTTGCCATTGCGGTGCAGTACCTGGCCAAAGTAATATTCCCCTTTATTATATAGCACCTTGTCTTCAAGGTCCCACTTCTTGGTGTTTTCTTTTTCGCCCGGCTTAATGCTGTAAAAAACGCGGAAGAAAACTTCGGCAT
>DASZPC010000659.1:0-3679 GCA_035550455.1 Chitinophagales bacterium
GTAATGGTTTTATGCCTTTATGGAATAGGGTTATTGCAGTTTGCTCATATACAGTTGCGTGGAATCGTTACGCAGTTGCACATGACTTGATGTAAGGTTAAAAATAGTGTATTCGCGTTTCGTATAGTGGCTTACCAGCACGGTATCAACCAGGGTATAGGTGCTATCTTCCAGCACCAGCATTTCATCATTACCGGTAAAGCTGTAAGTGCCGTTTAAAGTGGTGGAGTCGCTGGCGTTGTGATACGATTCAACAAAAGTGCCGCTATTGGTAAAAGTAATGGTATAGCCACCATACTGGTTCTGGAACTGCTGGGTTTGGTCAACATTGCGGAACAGGTATTTGTAAACCTGCCAGGTGCCCTGTAAATCGTCCGAGTAAACGGTTTCTTTCTTTTTGCAACCGGCTACCGCTACAAGCATTAAAAGAAAGATGAATATTCTCTTCATTCCGATATTATTTTCTGACTGCCGAAGATATAAAAGGAAATTTATTCGCAGCATATTTTTTGAAAATGATATAAAGCGGCGGATAGCGGCTAGGAAACGGTTTCGAACATACCGGTTAGTTTGTTTTTGCGCACATTGTCCCACAAAAAGCATTGCCCGTTCATAGCCACATAAACCCCATGGGGCATAGATTGAACCAGGGCAAGGGCGCTACCCATGTTAAAAAGCCCATCGGAGCTACCAAATTTGTAAGGAACCATAGCACCGGTTAACACAATGGTTTTTGCCGGGTTAAGCAGGCCCAGCCCACGGGCGGTTTCGGCCATGGTATCGGTACCGTGTGTTATTACAATACGCTCTTCGGGACATTGCAGGCAGTGATCAATAACCTGTTGGCGGTGGGCATCATCCATTTCAAGGCTGTCTATCATCATCAGTGTGCTTACCTCTACATCCAGGCTACAGCGCCCCAGCGACAGGATTTCGGGCACATGCGTATTTTTAAAATAAAGCCTTCCGTTTATTTCATCGTATTCCTTATCGAAGGTGCCACCGGTAACCAGGATTTTTATTTGCGCCATAGGGTGCTGTTAAACTGTGCCGCAAAGTTATGAAACGCCTTTATCAAGTTATGTAAATAGGGGGTGCTATTTGTTGCTATAATATTTTGTCCACATTAATAATTTCTTATTTTCGGACACAGGCAATCTGTAATCACAAACCCCGTTGCATGAAACAGTTTCTACTCTTTGTAGTCCTGGTTTTTTCAGGATTTATAGCCTCCGCACAAAACAGAACAATTACAGGACGAGTTACCGATGGTGCTAATGGCGGGGCAATGCCCGGCGCCACTATAGTGGTGAAAGGCACGCAAACCGGTACGGTGGCCGACTCGGCAGGGTATTTTAAAATAGACGTACCGGCCGATGCAAAAGTGCTGGTAGTTAGCTATGTGGGCTATGTTTCGAGCGATATAAGTATTGGCAGCAAAACCAATTTTTCGGTAAAGCTGGAAACCGCCGCCATACCCGGCAGCGAAGTGGTGGTAACTTCCTCGCGTGTGGCAGAATCTATTAAGCAGGCGCCGATGCAGATTGAGAAGATGACCACACGTGAAATAAAATCGGCGGCATCGGGCGATTTTTACCAGAGCATCGGCAATTTTAAAGGGGTGGATATAGTAACCACTTCGGCGTTTTTTAAGGTTATTAACCTGCGCGGTTTTGACGATACCCGCTCGCTGCGCACCAAACAGTTTATTGACGGGGTAGATAACGAAGCACCTGGGCTTAATTTCCCCATTGGCAATATGGTAGGCTCTAATGACCTTGACCTTGAAAACGTGGAAGTGGTTTCGGGCGCGGCCTCGGCACTGTATGGGGCCAATGCCATGCAGGGGGTCATATCTATGAACACCAAAAGCCCATACGATTTTAAAGGGATAGCGGTGCAAATTAAGGGCGGCGGCACTACGGTACCGGGGCCTTTTTTTGATGCGCAGATAAGGGCAGCCAATACCTTTGGAAAAGACAACCGTTTTGCCATAAAGTTTAGTGGCGAATACACCGAAATGAAAGACTGGCCGGCTACCGATGATTCGCTGAACCGGTATGGCAATATAACTGCGGACGTAAACCTGAACGCCATTTTGCAACAAAACGCACAGGCACCCTACTGCCCTACCTGCCCTATTACTACGGAGGACCATAACAATTTTGCCGCACTTACCGGGTGGCTGGCGTTTAACCCACAGGCCAGCAATTTCGACCCTTCGGTTTCAAAGGGGTATGTGCATGTGGCAGCGCCGGGCTATATGGAATCGGATTTGGCTGATTATAACGCCAAGAACGCCAAGTTTCAGGCCGGGTTGTATTACCGGTTTAAAAACGATGTAGAGTTTTCGGGCACGTATAATTTTGGCTATGGCAGTGCGGTGTACCAGGCTACCGCCCGCTACCAAATAAAGAACTTTACTTTCCACCAGCCTAAATTGCAGGTAAGCGGTAAAAACTTTTTTGTAAGGGCTTATGCCTCATTTGAAAATGCCGGTAATTCATATAACCTGGGCCTTACCGGTGCGTATGAAAGCCGCGCCGCTGTGCCTGATTATGTATCGAGGTTTACCACCGCCTATTTTAATACCATAGATACGCTGGTAGGCGGCTTTGCCAACTGCGCCACCTGTTTTGATGGCCCCGGCAACCAATGGGTGCTTGACAGCGCCCGGAATGTAGCCCGGCGGGCAGCATCGGGCGCCTGGTATGTGCCCGGCACACAGGTGTTTAATGATACCTTTAATAAAATAGTTTCGGACAAGAATTCGCTGACCGGAACAGAGTTTTACGATAAGTCGGTACTGGTGAATGTAGATGGCCAATACAACTGGGATTTTGTAAAGTGGATTGATATTATTACCGGTGCTTCGTACCGGATTTACCTGCCCAACTCGCGCGGTACCATTTTGGCCGATACCGGTAATGTAAAATTGCGGGTACAGGAGGTGGGTGCTTATTTGCAGGTTACCAAGCGCCTGTTTAACGACCGGTTTAAAATAATAGGCTCGATACGGGTTGATAAGAACTCGAATTTCCAGGCGCAGGTTTCGCCAAGGGGTTCATTGGTTTATACTTATAAAGCGAAGCATAGCGACCATACCTTCAGGGTGTCGGCTACCTCGGCTTTTCGTACCCCAACATTACAAGACCAGTACTTATATCTTGACATTGGGGTAATTAAACTGATAGGCAATATAAACGGGCAGAAGAACCTGTACACACTTAACTCGGTAAACAACGCATTGGATACCCTAAACCAAACAGACGGGGGCGACCACTCGGCAGCGGCAGAAAAGGCATTGGTGCCCATTACGCTTGCGCCAATTAAGCCAGAACATGTAACCTCGGTGGAATTTGGCTATCGGACGGAGATACGTAACAAAGTGTTTATTGATCTTTCGGCTTATTACAGCATTTACCGCGATTTTATTGGGTTTACACGTGTGGTTACGCCTAACAGCTCCACCACCACCAACGGGGTAGCCGGTGAGGAGTCGGGGGCTGATAATGTAATTGCAGGTTACTATACGCCGCTGCAAACGTGGGTAAACGCTACTGGCAAGGTGCCCAGCTGGGGCGCAGCAGCCAGCATTGCTTACTATGTGGGGCATGGCATGACCCCATACGTGAACTATACCTATTCAGATATTTACGATAAGGACCTATACAGCAGC
>DASZPC010000660.1:0-3133 GCA_035550455.1 Chitinophagales bacterium
CGAATTTATTTCCACCCGGTGATTTTTTATCATTAACCCGAGGTGTTCCACCACTTCTTTCAGGGTTTCGTTCAGGTCCACCCCGCTAAACTCATATTGCTCCGATTCAAGAAAACTCAGTTTAATAATTGATTCCACCGAACCATACATACGCTTACTTTCCACCCCTATGTGGTCAACTATTTCGCGCACATCATCATTCAGTTCATCGCGGTGGCGCAGCATTAAAACCTGGCTGTTTATAGCCATACCGCGGGCTGGTTCCCGCAAATCGTGAAAGGTGGCATAGGCCAGGTTCCTTAAAAATTCGTTTTGTGATTTTAATTCATTGGTGCGCTCTTCCAGCTTTTTGTTTGCCGCCGCCAGTTCAGAAGGGCTGGGGATTTTTAAAGCCATAGGAATAACATAGATAAGGGCCCCGGCTGTAATTATAGAAACCATGCCGGTAATCAGTTTCAGCAATCCTTCAAACCGATAGATGGGGTCCCATACCGAAACTATTTCCAATACATGCGTAGTGCCACACAACAATATGAACAAAGCAAACAGCACGAATAAGTACGGATATTTAGCATTGCGCCTGCGCCTGATAAAATAGTAAAGCCCTATGGGGATAAGGAAATAAGCCAGCGCTGTTATACCATCGCCAATCACATTGGCCCATAAAACATCGGGCTGCCAAAAATAGCAGTGGCCGTGCGGCATAAAGTCCGCCTTAAACAGCTTTCTGAAAAAATCCATAAAAACACATTTTATCAAAAAATAAAATGCATGGGTAATCGCCAAATCAGTCCTATTAATAAAGATACGTAATAGCTATAAGACTATTGCGCCAATACGGGGATTTTTAGTTATAAACACAGGCAATATTGTATCTTAAAGCTGCCACAGGTAACATTTGCTTAATAGCCTGGCCACTCTCCGGAAAATAACCTTGCAATCGAAAAATCTAAGCTGTATTTTAGCGTTATTAATTAATTGCAGTAGCTGTAATGGAAGTTATAAAAGCATTTAGTGCCGATTTTATTGCCGAGGCCCTGCGCTACCTTATTTTTGCCAGCGCCTCGTTTCTTATTTTTTGGGTAATATTTAAGAAAAAGCTGCTGCACCGTATTATACAGCGCAAAGAACTGGTACAAAAAAGAATGTTTTCAGAGTTTGGGTTCTCTATGCTCAGCATTGCTATTTTCTCCATAGTGGGAACCGGTATTTATTTTGGCGATAAATGGGGCTACACACAGTTGTATAAAGACCCGGCACAATACGGCATGGTGTATTTTGTGGTTAGCTTCCCACTGGCGCTGCTTATACACGATACATATTTTTATTTTACACACCGGTTAATGCACCACCCTAAACTATTCAGGCATGTGCATTTAGTACACCATCTTTCCACCAATCCTTCGCCCTGGGCTGCTTATTCTTTTCATCCCTTCGAGGCATTTATTCAGGCAGGTATTGCCCCCATACTGGCCTTTGCTTTGCCCCTGCATTACAGTGTGCTTATCTTTTTTGGCCTCTACCAAATTGGGTATAATGTAATGGGGCATTTAAGTATCGAAGTTCTGCCAAAAGGTTTTACGCGCAGCAAACTAAGTTTTTGGCATAACACGGTTACCCACCATAACATGCACCACAAGTATTTTAACTGCAACTATACCATTTATTACAATGTGTGGGACCGGATTATGGGCACACTGCACCCAAAATACGATGAAGTGTTTGATGAGGTAACCAACCGGAGCAGCACCGGGGTGGCAGAGAATACCATTACTACAGCCTCGTCGCCAGCGGCCTCGCTGCAACATAAAGCAGAATAAACTTCAAAAATTAATTACCCAGGGCCTTTAGTTTTTCGCGGTATTCGTCGGCCTTTGCTTTCTGCCCTGTAAAATCGTACATCACTACTATATTACGTATCGCCGATTCATTATTGGGATACATTTCCAGCACTTTTTCCAGCGAGGCAATGCCTTTACTGTATTGCTTCAGGCCCGCCTGGCATATAGAAAGGTTTACCCAGGCCTCGGCAGAAGTTGGGTTTAGTTCCACTGCCTTTTCCAGGTACTTGGCCCCATTGGCAAAATCGCCGCGCTTGCCAAAATCGGTGCCTTTATTATTGTAGTAATCAAAGCCCTTATCGGCGCCATCGTCAGCGCCGGCAATATCATTGCTCTGCGATGGAAACGTTTTTACATCGAGGCCGGTTTTCTTCCGGTGTTCATCGCGCGCAGCAAGGCCTTCCTGGTTGTAAGGGTCAATTTGCACGCCTTTGTTAAAATAGTACGAAGCCAGTTCCTGCTTACCCAGGTTTTCGTACAACTGCCCCAGGCCAAAATAGCTAAGTGCGTAGGTGGGGCCTTCCATAATAGACTGGTTATAATAAAGCACTGCTGAATCGGTATTGCCCACCAGGTAATGAAACGCCCTTGCCTTTTCATAAATCGCTTCGGCCAGATGAGGGTTAATGTTTAAAGCTTTATTCAGATGTTGCATCCCTGCATTAAATGCCTCCACGCGCTCCTTTTGGCCGTGATCGCGAATGGCCGCTTCTATATAGGATGTACCGCTGTGCAGCTGCGCCTGGCAACTGTTTTCAACCACGTTGGCATCGTGGGTAAAAAGCGCAAAGTTGCTGTACCAGTCAAAATTGCGCTCCACGGTTTCGCCCGAGTAAAGCAGCAGCAAGGCAATAAAAGGTATTGCAAACAAAGGTTGGCGCAAAACGGAATTTACCGTAAGCGCCGACGAAAAGTCTGCCTTCCCATATTTTGATAAAGCCCATACCACAACCACACACAGGCCCAAAACAGGGGCATACAAAAACCTTTCAGCCAAAATACCTCCACGCAGTAAAACAAAGCCCATGGCAGGCGCCAGCGCCACTAAAAAAAACAGGATGCCAAACGAATACTGTTGCCAGGTTTTTAAGCCTTTTACCGCTACGTATAAAACACCCAGGCCAGCTATTAAAGCCACCCATACAAATGGCGAAGCCCAGGTAACCGGAGGTATTTGATTATAAGCATAACTATACGCCAGCGGAAAAGGTACCAGCGCCAGTTTAATGCACCAGCCAAAAATAAGCAGCATGGTTGGCAGCTTTATAGCCGGGTCGGTATAGGGGTAGCTT
>DASZPC010000661.1:0-2455 GCA_035550455.1 Chitinophagales bacterium
AACCGGGAACATTTTCGGGGGCACTTTAATAATAAAGTTCTTTTGGAAAAGCATAATGCGCGAACCGGTGGTGCTGGTAACTATTACCCGTAAAATAGCTGTATCAATGCCTCCGTAGTTAGTACTGTTAGGTGTTATAACCAGCACACTGTCGTTTTGCATGGCAAGGCCTTTTTCAAATAAAAACTGCGATATGGTATAGCCTTCCGAAACCCGTATCCTGAACTCGTAATCCTTTTTATTCTCCAGCGTATCCATTTTTGGCTTCAGCCATATTTCGCTGCGGTTATTGATAGGGATGAAGATTTCTCCATTAATGCGCTGCCCGGCCACATTTAAAAATGAAGCTAAAACAAAAACAAGACCACAAATTTTGTAGCAACGGTACATGGGCGGTTACCTTGGTTAATTAAACGTAACGTTAAAAATTAGGTTTACCTGCGCACAACAGGCATATATTTTACACACTATATACCCGATGGTACTAAGCTTAATACAAAATAGCGCCTGTGAAATGGGAAACTGATACTATACCCGTTTTTACCAAACAAGGTTAGGCTTACACTAAGTGCAATTGATTGAAAAACACGATTTTTTCAGAATAAAATAATGGCATTTATACCCAACCGCTACGCTAACTTTCTATTTTTGCGGCTCTTCTATTAAAAAGTGTCCGGTAAATGAGTTTTTGTGCCCGTTTGTGTTTATTGGTTACCTTGCTTCTGGGCGTTTCTGTATTTGTAAATGCGCAAAGTAAATTTACTGTTAGCGGCTATGTAAAAGACAGCGCCAATGGCGAAAGCCTTTTGGCCTCGTCTATATACGTGGTGGAACTTAGCCAGGGGGTTAATACCAATGAGTACGGCTTTTATTCGCTTACCCTGCCCGCCGGTAAATACACCCTTAAGTTTTCGTACGTTGGGTATGCTACAAAAACCGTAGTGGTAAACCTGGATAAAGACATACGCCTGAACCTTGAACTGCGCAGCAGCGCTGTTGAAACCCAGGAAGTGGTAATTACCGGCGACCGAAAAGGCCAGAACGTGGAAAGTACCGACATGGGCAAAGAAGAAATAAAGATTGAGGAGGTAAAATCAATCCCCGCCTTTATGGGCGAGGCCGATATTCTAAAAACGTTGCAGCTGCTGCCGGGGGTGTTAGGCTCGGGTGAAGGCAACACCGGCTTTTATGTGCGGGGTGGCAGTGCCGACCAAAACCTGGTACTGCTGGATAACGCCACGGTTTACAACACCGGCCACCTGCTCGGCTTTTTCTCTGTGTTTAACTCTGATGCGGTAAAGGATATGACCATACAAAAAGGCGGTATGCCTGCCGAGTATGGAGGAAGGATATCATCGGTGGTAGATGTGAAGATGAAGGAAGGCGATATGAAGAAATGGGATGTGGAAGGCGGTATTGGGCTTATTTCATCAAGGCTAACGGTGCAGGGGCCTATTAAAAAAAATAAATGTTCGTTTATCATTTCGGGCAGGCGTACCTATATCGACCTGATTACAAAACCAATTTTAAAAAATATTGACAATGGTATTTATGGGGGCAATGCCTATTACTTTTTTGATGTTAATGCCAAGATAAACTACATCATATCTGACCGCGACCGGCTTTACCTGAGCGGCTATTTTGGGCGCGATGTATTTGATTTTACCGACCCCAGCGGCACATTTAAAGTAAATTTTCCGTGGGGCAATACCACAGCCACCGTGCGCTGGAACCACCTGTTTAGCGATAAACTGTTTTTAAACACCATGTTTATTTATAACGATTTCGGGTTTAAAGCCAACACCGGTTTCCAGAACGTAACTTTTAACCTCAACTCAAGTGTGCAGGAAGCCACAGCTAAAATGGCTTTCGACTACTCCCCCATAGTAGGCCACATGATAAAATTCGGGGCGCAGTACAATTTCCACATATTTACGCCATACCAGGTTAGTGGGGTGGCGGGCACCTCAAACTTTGGCAGCACCAGCGAAACAAAAAAGTATGCCAACGAAGCGGCTGTTTATATACAGGATGATTTTGACGCTACCACCTGGCTTAAAATAAATATCGGGCTGCGGGCCTCGTTGTTCAATTTTATGGGGCCTTTCAGCAAAATCAATTTCGACCAGTATGGGCAGGTAATTGATACCTCGCACTACACTGCCGGGCAAAACATAAAAATATACTGGGGGCTCGAGCCCAGGCTTTCCATGCGGTTTAAAACCGATAAGGTATCGTCAGTTAAATTCGGGGTGTCGCTTAATCGGCAGTACGTACACCAGGTTTCCAGTTCAACCACTACCTTGCCAATTGACCTTTGGGTGCCCAGCACCGCCAGTGTAAAACCACAAACAGGCTTACAGGCCTCGGTAGGGTATTTCCGCAACTTTAAGGATAATATGATTGAAGCCTCGGTTGAATTGTACGGCAAATACATGTGGAACCAGGTGGAATT
>DASZPC010000662.1:0-1797 GCA_035550455.1 Chitinophagales bacterium
CCTTTTTGCATAAACTCAAAAGCAGCATTCCTTTCATCAATTTTACGCTGAAGAAATTGCTGAAGGTTATCGTAGGCCGACCTCAAGACCCCCATTTTATAATTCAGAAAATATGTCAAATCCAATTCATCATTCTCGGTATAAAGAAATGCCATACCATATTGCGTTTTAGACTTAAGTATTACGCCTGAAATAGAAAGGTATTCGGTAAGCCAGTACCCCTTTTTAAGCATAAACCAATAAAACAATGCTCTTGCCGTTCTGCCATTACCATCAGCAAAGGGATGGATAAAGCCGATTATAAAATGCAGGATACCTGCCTTTATAATGGGATGAATAAATTGTTTTTCGCCATCATTATTAAAGAAAGTGTACACATCCGTCATCAAGCTATCAAGTTCTTCCACAGATGGGGGCTGGTGCATGATGGCGCCATCAGTTGTGTCAACCACCGATATTCGGTTATCAATTCTAAAACGGCCTTCCTCCTCTCGATTGTCAAGCGTTTGATGGGTCATCAGTTTTTGAACTTCCAGGATCCTTTCTTCGGTTAACGGCTCATGGACAATATCGCGTATCCTCGAAATTGTAACATAATTATTTAAAATCATTCGTTCCGATTTATTAACCGGCGGCCTGTTTTGCCGCAGCATCTCCTTTGCGATTTTACGGGTGGTAACCGCCCCTTCAATTTTACTGCTTGCGATGGCTTCTTCCATAATGGAGCCAATCAGGTATTGGTGTTTATCCCTTTCATTCAATTTACCGCTATGGCCTAACTTTCGGCCGTAATTCATATCAAACTCATGCAATGTTTTTTGCATGTACGGGGTAAGGTTAAACCTGAAAACATATTTGCCAAACTTTACAATTTGAGCGCCCTGGGTACGCATCAGTTTTAAGGCATGCCAAAATTCCTGGTTGCCTACTTTATCCGGTAATTTGAGGTATTTGACCTTTTCCCATGGATAATATTTATGCTGCGCCTTATCAAAATACGGTTGCAAATCAGAATTGGACAATAAGCGAAGAACATCGCCCGTCATCTTAAATACCGGATTTTTTTCAGGTAGTTTCATTTTCTAAAATACTCTAATTTTGTCTATTTTAGAACATCGCAAAGATAAAGCGGTATTTCATATTTTCTAATTTAGAATAAATCAGAACATTTTTAGAGGATTTTCCATTGGGCACAAAAACTGCGACGTAATAAGAATAATGCAGTTGCGTTAAATAAATATATCACCAAAACTTTAAGGTTATGAAAAACACAGCGGCATTAATGCTATGCCTGGCTGCTGCTATTGCCGTGCAGCCGCTAAAGGCACAGGGTTGGAACCAGGATAAAACCGGCATTTACTCCATAGGCGTAGGCGGTGCGGGAGTAATAGCGCTGGGGCCTTTTCCGGCATACGTAACCGGTTCGGGGCTATCGGTAAATGTATCGGGCGAGTACCGGGTGCAGCGGTTTATTGGTGTTGGTTTTGAAACCGGTATGGATGTGTTTGTGGGGCATTATTACCGCGCCGGTTATTATTATGCGGGCTATGCGGCAATTGGTATTCCTATTGCTGCCAAATGCAATGTGCATATACTGGAGGCCGCTAATGTACCCATTGCCAATAAACTGGATGTATATGCCGGTTTGAACCTGGGCGGTGGGCCTGCTTTTTATACCGGCCCCGGCGGTGGTGTGTTTGGCTTTTTAGAAGTAGGCCCTCAATTTGGTGTGCGCTATTGGTTTAACCCCAACGTGGCTGTGTTTGGTGAGTTTGGCTGGGGCGCTACCTTTGCCAA
>DASZPC010000663.1:0-3798 GCA_035550455.1 Chitinophagales bacterium
TAATGAAACTGGAACCGCTGGACAAAAAGCTGGAGGCCTTTGGCTTTAGCGTAATTACAGTTGGCGGGCATGATTTTGCCGCGCTTGAAAAGGCACGCCAATTTGCAGAAAGCAGCACTACACCTTGTGCCATTATATGTAATACTACCAAGGGTAGAAGCTGGAAACAATATGAAGACACTGTTGATTGCCACTATTTGCCTATGAAGGACGACCAATACGGTACAGTAATAGCAGAAGTTGAAAATGATTATAAAAGCCAAATGGCCTTGTTGGAAAAAGGAGGGGCAAAGGTATGAGGGTGGAGTTTGCACAGGCCATGATTAAGTTTTTTGATGAGTACCCGCAAATGGCATTTATTACCGGCGATTTAGGGTATATGGCTTTAGAAAAAGTGCAGGAGAAATTTGGCGATAAATTTATTAATGCCGGTGTGGCTGAACAGAACATGACAACGGTGGCAGCGGCAATGGCATATGAAGGCTTTATACCCTGGGTGTACAGCATATCGCCATTTGTAACGCTAAGGCCTTATGAGCAAATACGCAACGATGCCTGCCTGCATGATTTGCCGGTAAAATTAGTGGGCAATGGTGGGGGCTATGGGTACGGTATTATGGGCGCCACACATCATAACATTGAGGATATTGGCGTTATGCGCATACTGCCCAACATGCGTGTGTATGTGCCTTTTACTGCGGCTGATGTTGAACCAGCTATAGGCCAAATGCTGAACGACCCGCACCCCAATTACCTGCGTTTAAATATAGGGGCCAAAATAAATTACCCGGTAGCGCCGTTTACGCAATGGCGCAAAATAAAGGCCGGGAATAAAGGGGTAGTGGTGGGTACGGGCCCGGTGGTTGAAAATATTTTGAATTCGGAGTATGCTGAAGGGCTGGAGGTTTGGGTGGTAAGTATTTTTCCTATCAGCGAAATACCGGGTGAATTAACAGATGCGATTAACAGGACAAAGAAATTAATAACTATAGAAGAACATACGGGCGAAGGTGGTTTACGTGAAACACTTTCGTACCATTTGATGAATCAATTAACATCCCCCATTAAAATGTTGTCCTTATCTGCCAATGGTTATCCATCGGGCAAATACGGCGACCAAAAATGGCACCAGGCCGAAAACAAACTGGGGGGTGAACCGCTTGCCAAAGAATTAGCGGCATTTTTGTAATTACTTAAAAATTTATCGCTTGTCAAAAACATTCAAAATTGTTGCAGGTGTAATACTGCTGCTGGTGGTTATACAGTTTTTTCAACCGGCTAAAAATGAAGGTCAGGCTTATGGGCCCGATGATTTTACGCATACTGTGGCTGTATCGCCCGAAGTGAAATCGCTTTTAGAGGCGGCTTGTTTTGATTGTCATTCCAATCATACCAACCCTGTTTGGTATATGAAAATACAGCCGGTGGGCTGGTGGATTGGCCATCACATGAATGAAGGGAAACAGGAAATCAATTTTTCTGAGTTCAATACTTATACCGCAAAAAAGAAGGCGCATAAAATGAAAGAAGTAATTGAGCAATTACAACGGGGCAAAATGCCTATCAGTTCATATACCTGGATGCACCCCGAAGCGCGGTTAACCGACGAACAACGGAACCTGCTGATACAGTGGGCAACCGAGGCCTCGAAAAGCCTGCCTGAGGCCGATAACTAAAAGCGGGTTAAGGCCGGGCCTTTGTAATGCAAACTCAATTTTTTTTCCATATTTACAGCCGTGTCTTTACCCGATAAAATCCGTGAACAGGTACTAAAACTGGAAGGCCCCATTGTAGTTTTTGGGGCAGGCGGCTTTATTGGCGCCAACCTTTTTCGTACCATTCTTAACTACCGAGAAGATGTTTTTGCGGTTACCAGCAAACCTTTTATACCCTGGCGGATTGATGAATTGAACCCCGGTAATATCCTTCATTGCAATATTATTAAGAAGGACCAGGTAGAGCGCCTGTTTAAAGAACACCGCTTTAAAACTGTTTTTGATTTTGTGGCTTACGGGGCTTACAGCAAACAGGATAATGTAGAGCAGATTTACGAAACCAATTTTATGGGCCTGCTGAACCTGCTTGAAATATCATCGCAGTTTAGCATGAAGGCTTTTGTACATGCAGGCAGTTCATCGGAATATGGGTTGAACGCATCGGCGCCCAAAGAAGATGCGCCGATGTTGCCTAAATCGCATTATGCGGTAACCAAAGTAGGCGCAGCGCATATGATAAAGTTTTACGGCATTATAAAAGAAATGCCGGTTGCCAACCTGCGGTATTATTCTATTTACGGGCCATACGAGGAACCTGACCGGTTAATACCCACCCTGATCAGTAAAGGGCTGAAAGGGGAGTACCCGCAATTAGTGCAGCCCGATATATCGCGCGATTTTGTTTTTATTGACGATGCCATGTATGCCACCCTGCTGGCCGCTAATGGTATTCAGAATATAAAAGGGCAATCGCTGAATATAGCCACCCATAATAAGACCACCATAAGGGATATTGTGGCGGCAGTGAAGGATATTTTTCAGTTAAGCGCCGAACCGCATTGGGGCGAAATGCTGAACCGCAAATGGGATTTAAAAGAGTGGTATGGCGATGCCACCCTGGCAAAAAAATTAATAGGTTGGGAGAATGAAACCACGCTGAAAGACGGCCTTGAAAAAACAATAGCCTGGCAGAAAAGTTATTCGATGCCGCTTTACGAAAAGAAGCTGGTGCAGGATAAAATACGCCATAAGTTAAGCGCTGTAATTGCCTGCTATAAAGATGGGCAGGCCATACCCTATATGCACGACAGGCTTTCGAAAACCTTTCAGAAAATTGGGGTTGATTACGAGATTATTTTTGTGAACGATGGCTCGCCGGATAATACCAACGATGTTTTGCAGCCACTGGTAAACAGCGATGACCACGTAATTGCCATTGAACACTCGCGCAACTTTGGTTCGCAGGCGGCGTTCCTGTCGGGCATGGAAATTTCTACTGGTGATGGAGTGATACTGTTGGATGGCGATTTACAGGATCCGCCCGAACTGATTGAACAGTTTTATGCCGAATGGCAAAAGGGTTTTGATGTGGTGTATGGCCGCCGTGTAGCGCGTGAGGGCAACCAAACGCTGGTGGGTTTTTATAAATTATTTTACCGCTTGTTCCGCAGTGTAAGCTATGTGCCCATGCCGCTGGATGCCGGCGATTTTAGCCTGATGGACCGCAAGGTGGTTAACCAGCTTATTAACCTTCCCGAAACCGACCAGTTTATGCGCGGACTGCGGGCATGGGTGGGCTTTAAACAAACCGGGGTGGATTATGTGCGCCCCGAAAGGATGTTTGGCGTTACCACTAACAACTGGCGCAAAAACCTGGCCTGGGCGCGCAAGGCTATTTTCAGTTTCAGTTTTGTGCCGTTGGAATTGCTTACTTATTTAGGCTGGGCCCTTACGCTGTTTTCTTTCGTGGCTATTATACTACAGGTTATAGCCTACTTTGTTTTCCGTAACATACCGCACGGCATTACCACTATTATAGTGCTCATTTTGTTTTTTGGGGGCATACAAATGCTGGCAATATATATATTAGGCGAATACCAGGCCAAAATACTGGAAGAAACCAAACGCCGCCCCAAGTTTATCCGAAAAAATATATTCAGGAAAGTATATTAAACCTATTTTGTTTATTGTATTTTGTGTTTTATGAAACACCTGATACTTGCCTTTGTACTTTGTAATGTATTGATGTTAAAAGCGCAGAGCCATACCACCAGCGCCGCACAAAACAGCGATAAGGTATTTG
>DASZPC010000664.1:0-1587 GCA_035550455.1 Chitinophagales bacterium
ACAGACACCACCAGCTATGCCCAGGCAGACCTGGAATCGCTGGGCTTTTACAAAAAAGAAGACCGGTATGTTTGCAGATTGAGTATTTCGCTCAATGGCGCTACCCGGAAGACCGATGTACCGTTTGATTTCAAGCAAACAGGAGATGAAGCGGAATTCAGGGCCGGCTTTACGATTAACCGGAATAACTTCGGGGAAGGCGTAAAGACTTTTACAGGAAATGAGCCGGCCAGAGTGAATATTTACATTAAAGCAAAAGCTAATAAAATCTGATGGTGGCTATTAAAAACAGGAATTTTTGAAATATTCCGCTTTCACATCAAAATATTTGCACATTTTCACATTATTCCCTTACCTTTGCACTCCAATTTCTCAATATTGCTCTTTTATTAAGGTTGCATTTGGGAGAATAAAGCGGGCAACCGCAGGTATTCGTTAACACCAAAAAAGAATTAAATGGCTAAAGAAATCAGCGGCTTTGTAAAGCTGCAGGTAAAAGGCGGCCAAGCCAACCCGGCTCCGCCAATCGGCCCGGCGCTCGGCTCTAAAGGCGTCAACATTATGGAGTTCTGCAAGCAGTTCAATGCCCGCACGCAGGACAAAATGGGCAAGGTACTTCCCGTAACACTTACAGTTTACACCGACAAGTCTTTCGACTTCGTTATCAAAACTCCGCCTGCCGCAGTGCAGCTGATGGAGTATGCCAAGCAGCAGAAAGGTTCTAAAGAGCCTAACAGGCAAAAGGTTGGTAAGGTAACATGGGCGCAGGTAGAAGAGATCGCCAAGGATAAAATGCCTGATCTTAACTGCTTTACCCTTACAAGTGCTATGAGCATGGTGGCAGGCACAGCGCGCAGCATGGGCTTCACCGTAGAAGGCACAGCGCCCGAAGGCATCACTGTTAAATAACACTGACAGCATTTTTTACCTTATTAAAACATTTGCAATGGCAATTACTAAAAAAAGAAAAGCTGTAGAAGCTAAACTCGATAAAAACAAGCAATACTCACTGTCTGAGGCTGCTGCGGTTGTAAAGTCTATCAACCTCACCAAGTTCGACAGCTCGGTAGATATGCATATACGCCTGGGTGTAGACCCCAAGAAGGCCGACCAGGCTATCCGCGGGACCGTTACCCTGCCGCATGGCACCGGTAAAACAAAGCGTGTGCTGGTTCTTTGCACTCCCGACAAGGAGGCTGAGGCAAAAGCAGCAGGCGCCGACTATGTGGGCCTGGATGAATTTGTACAGAAAATAGATGGCGGATGGACTGATGTGGATGTGATCATCGCCACACCATCTGTGATGCCTAAGATAGGCCGCCTGGGTAAGATACTGGGTCCCCGCAACCTGATGCCCAACCCCAAAACCGGTACGGTAACTAACGATGTGGCAAACGCAGTAAACGAAGTAAAAGGTGGTAAAATTGCTTTCAAGATAGATAAGGCCGGTATTATACATGCTTCCATAGGCCGTGTATCTTTTGAGCCTAATAAGATAGCTGAGAACGCACAGGAGCTGATCAACACCCTGGTACGTTTGAAGCCTGCTACAGCAAAGGGCGCATATTTAAAGGGCATCAGCATGGC
>DASZPC010000665.1:0-14374 GCA_035550455.1 Chitinophagales bacterium
ACACCACCAAGCCTATACAAATATGGACACAGGGTGAAACCGAATCTAACTCGTGCTGGTTCCCAACCATTGACAAGCCCAACCAAAAATGCACCGAGGAAATTTACATTACCCATAACCGAAAATATGTAAGCCTTAGCAATGGCACCCTGCTTACCACCACGCCGGTGAACGACAGCATGGTAACCGACCACTGGAAAACCGAATTACCGTTTTCGCCGTACCTGGTGATGATGGCGGTGGGCAATTTTTCGATTGTGCACGACCGCTGGCGCGATATACCGGTTGATTATTTTGTAGAACCAAAATATGCGCCTTATGCCAAAAAGATATTTGGCAATACACCCGAAATGATTGAGTTCTTCAGCCAAAAACTGGGCTTTGATTTCCCCTGGCCCAAATACGACCAGGTTGTGGTGCGCGATTATGTAAGCGGGGCTATGGAAAATGTTTCGGCTACCCTGCATGGCGAGTTTTTACAACGTAACTCGCGCGAATTACTGGATGAAACTTACGAGGACATAATAAGCCATGAACTGTTCCACCAATGGTTCGGCGACCTCGTAACCTGCGAAAGCTGGAGCAACATACCACTTAACGAGTCGTTTGCCACTTATGGCGAATATCTGTGGAACGAGTACAAATACGGGCGCGATTATGCCGACTATAAGCAGTATGACGACTACCGGCAGTATATGGACGAGGCCAAACGCAAAAATGTTGACCTGATACGCTTTTATTATGAAGACCGCGAAGACATGTTTGACGCCACCAGTTACCAAAAAGGCGGGCTGGTGCTACACTACCTGCGCAAAGTAGTGGGCGATGAGGCTTTTTTTAAATCGCTGGAGCTATACCTGAAAACCAATCAGTTTAAGCCGGTTGAAATTCACAACCTGCGCTTGGCTTTTGAAGAAGTAACAGGCCGCGATATGAATTGGTTTTTTAATGAATGGTTCCTGAACACCGGCCATCCGGAACTGAATATTCATTACAGCTATACTGCCGATAGCCTTTTTGTAACCATAGACCAAAAGCACAATATTGATAAACCCCTTACCTACGAACTGCCTTTTACCCTGGGCGTTTATTATGGCAATGCTTATGACACTATGGGCGCTGTGCTGAATAAGAAAACCCAAACTTTTGCTTTTAAAGCTAAGGGCAAACCAGACCTGGTAGATTTTGACCCCGAGCGCTTTGTGTTATGCCAAAGAACTGATGATAAAACCACCGACAATTACATTTTCGAATACCGCCATGGCCAATACTTCGGGCAAAAATACGAGGCGCTTAAAAAGTTAAACGACCTACAGGCTAAAAACCCCGCAGTAAAGCAATTGTTTATTGATGCTTTGAAGGACAAGTTCTTCTTTATACGCCAGTATGCCACCACCCAGGTAGATATTGAAGGCGATAGCGGCGAACAAGCGCTTTTAACTATTTCGCAGTTGGCTAAAAACGATAAAGAAAGTGCCGTGCGCCGTGCTGCAATTGATAAACTGGCCAAAGCCAAAAACCCTGCTAAGTACACGGCCCTCTTTGAAGCAGCCATAGGCGATAGTTCATATGAAGTTGACGCCGCCGCTTTAAGGGCGCTTGAAAAAGCAGACTCCAAAAAAGCCATGGAAATTGCCAAACAACTGGAGCCTGAAAAGAACGTTTCAATTGTGCGCGCCGTGGCCGATGTATATGCCAAAGATGGCAATGCCGATTATATTACCTTTTTTGAAAACGGGCTGCGCAGCAGTACCGGTTACAGCAAGTATTCCATGTTTTATTATTACGCCAATTTCCTGGGCCGCATGGATAAAAACGAGGTACTGAAAGGCATAAAAAGTATTGAAGCGGTGGGCGATTCAAGCGAAGGCCACTTTTTGCCAAGGGCCGCCAAAGATGCTATTATGAGGATTAAGGATGCCTACGAAAAGAAGAAAGACGAGGCCCAAAAATCGCTGGCAAATGCACAGGACAAAGGCGAGAAAATTGACCTGCAGGAAAAAATAAGCCAGTACGATGCTATTATAAGCGATGCACAGGAAGCTGCTAAGCGCATGAACAAAAAACTGGAAGACAAGGAAGAATAAAACCCGGCCATGAAAGAAATATTGTTGCTACACGGGGCATTAGGTTCAAAAGAGCAGTTTGCAAAACTTGAGGAGGCCCTTTCGGTAAACTTTAAGGTGCATACCCTTAATTTTTCGGGGCACGGGCGGCGGCCTTCGCACCATCATTCGTTTACTATACAAAACTTTGCCCACGAGGTGCTTGACTGGATGAACGAACACTACATTAAAACAATTGATGTATTTGGATATAGTATGGGCGGCTATGTGGCGCTTTGGCTGGCAAGGTTTTACCCCGATAGGATTGAAAAAGTATTTACCCTTGGTACCAAACTGCGCTGGAACACAGAGGAAGCCGAAAAAGAAATAAACTTGCTAAACCCCGAAAAGGTGTTTGAAAAAGTACCGGCCTTTGCCCAGGCGCTTGCCGAAACGCACGGTGAACACGAGTGGAAAAGCGTGATGAGCAAAACCGCCGCATTAATGAAAGACCTTGGCCACACCCATTTAACCGAACAGGACTTTGCAGCTATACAACAACCGGTTTTACTGGGCCTGGGCGAAAAAGACAACATGGTAACACAGGAAGAAACCGATTATGCCCACCGGTTACTTAAAAATTCGCAAATGAAAATTTTTACCGGTGTTCAGCACCCTATTGAAAAAATACCGGTGCCATTGTTAAGTGCCGAAATCACATCGTTTTTTAAACAGCCTACTCCTCCCGCTCAACAATTTTAAGCTGGGCCAGTTCAATACGCTTATCGCTGGCTTTTACAATGCGGATGTGGAAACGGTCTAAATCAATAGCCGTGCCTGCTTCGGGTATATCTTCAAACCCATTAATAATGTAGCCCGAAAGAGTGGTGTATTCCCCTTCCGGAATCTGTAGGCCGTATTCGTTATTCAGGTAATCAACCTCCAGCCGGCCCGAAAAAACAAATTCATTATCCGATATTTTCTTCTCCGTTAAATCTTCCTCGTCATGCTCGTCTTCTATTTCCCCAAAAATTTCTTCCATCAGGTCTTCCAACGTTATAATACCGGCCGTGCCGCCGTATTCATCCACCACCCAGGCCAGGTTCTTTTTATCGCGTATAAACTGCAACATCAAATCGCTGGCGGTCATGGTATAAGGTATTACCAGCATAGGCCTTATTAAAGGCTTTAAAGCTACCGGGTTGCTAAGCAGGTCAAAATGGTGTACATAGCCCAGTATATGGTCAATGGTATCGCTGTAAATAACTATGCGCGATAGTTTGGTTTCAACAAACCTTTTCCGCAACTCGTCCAGCCCTTCCGTAACTTCCACAGCCTGTATTTCGGGGCGTGGCACCAGGCAGTCGCGCACCTTTACCTCGCGCAGGTAAAGCGCCTTTTCAAAAATTTCAGTATTCAGGTGGTCGGCTTCATCCTGCCCGTCTTCATCGGCTACAGCTGTTTCTTTTACCAGGTACTCAAGGTCTTCTTTTGTAAACGAATGTTTGCTTTCCACTAATTCCGTTCCTGCAACCGTTTTTATTATTCTACGCGACAGGTAATGAAAAACATTGGTAAGCGGTTGCAACGGAATATAAACCAGGTATTTGGTAGGCAGCGAAAACAAAACAAGGGCGCGGTCGGCATTAACCCTGAAAAGGATTTTCGGCACCAATTCGCCAAAAATAAGGATGATAAACGTGGTAATAAGGGTTTGAATTATCACCAGCGGGGCTTCATTCGTCGGCAAAAAAGCGAAGTTATCGTGTACCAGGTAATTAGCCGTTACACTACCAAAAAGCACCAGCGATATATTAAGCCCCACCAGTACCGTATTAATAAACCTCGATGGGTTATTTACAAATTCCGAAACCGTGTTGGCGGCGGTAGAGCCGCCCCGCATCAGTTCCACACGCAGTTTATTGGCCGAAATAAAAGCTATTTCGATACCCGAAAAGTAGGCAATTAAAAAAAGCGATATAACAATGGCAAATACTTCCATTCAATTATTGAAATTATAAAACCCGCTTTAATTCTCCTATTCCATCAACCCACAGGGGCAAAGGCAATTTTCCATCCTTGTTTATTTACTTCCGCTAACTTATTGATTATCAATAACCGCACCTCCTCTTTTTGTCTATTTTATTCACTTGACTTTTACTGATTATCAATGAGTTACGAAAAATGCACCCCTTGATAATCAATGGGTTATCTAAAATAGACAAATTTAGACTTTTTCCGCACCCACCCCTGCCCCATCGGGCCTCCCGTACAAATCCCCCGCGTACCTTTTTCTACCGGGGCCAACATGTCAAAGAGCGCTTTGGGCAATGCCCATCCTACCAAATATATACCACCGCCCACATCCTTTGCAACAAAAACACCCATTTTAATTTCACATAAAATGTGCAATTACAAAGTCCTATTTATACCCTGCCAGGGCCCCCCATCCTTACACTATCAACAGTACCTACAGGGGTTAAATATGTATTTCATTTTTTACCAATTAAATAATCAACGCTATATCCGGAAAAACTCTTGGGAGGCTTATCATATGGGTTAAGGCGTAATAAGTACAAAACATAGTTATCTAAAATACATTTGGGGATATTTTGGTTTATAGTATCATATTCATCCCCAGCAGTACAACCAGGCATGTATTGCAACCCAATTATACTGGCTGTATCATTCAGGGTTATTTGAGGTTTAATTTCTGCATTTCCACCAGTACTTGAGCTACACCCAATGCCGAATACCCTATGGTCATCAATAGCTGCTATAAATATTGTTACCTTGTTATATGCGTCCCCAATAGAAGTAATATAGATAAAACACAGAGGAAGAGTTTCATTTTGATTTATTTTTGGAGAATACATATTCAATTGAAATGCCAAGCCTTATTTGCATCAGCCGGCCATTAATAGGAAAAATTGGCGTTTCTATTCGCTCAGTGGGGGATAATTGGATGTCATATTGTATATTTGGAGAAACTACAAGATTCCCTTTTGTGTAAAAAGTATATCCTAACTGAACTAATGATGACATATACCATGCGCTGTATGACTTGTCGATATCTCCTAGTCTTGATACATTGGAACTAAAAGGAGCGCTGTCAACTGCAGTTAGCGTTGTTATTTTGCCGTTCACCGGCTTAGAAAATTTTTCACCAAACATAATGTAGGCTTGGTAAACTTCGACTCCCATCAGGATTTCACCACTAAATAGATGAACCTGTTTTTTATATCGTACACTTTCACTTACTTCTTCTGTCCCGTTATTTACAGGATGAACAATGTTATATCCCTGGCCATATTCGTTGTATTCATAACCAGTGGCAAAAGAAAACAGAGGGGATATCTTTTGTGGAAGAGGCTTGACCGAGCAGATTACATCGGTGGCAAAACTGGCGTAGAAAGTATTCGTTTTTGAAGATTTACTAGCATCGTTATAAATATTTTTACCATTGATCATGTTGCTATAGCCGGAGTAAAAAGACAGCCCTGTACGCAATATTTGGGCCCTGCCATCAAGAATACTTGTGCAAAGAATAATTAAAACTAAAGTGGCCGATCTTGTATTAGTCATGACAAACCTTAAGTGAATTAATTTCTTTTTGTAATTCAATTACATATAACGACAGTTCCTCAATCTTTTCCAAAAGCTTTGCATCCATATTTCCCAAATCAATTCCATTTTTATAGACCTCTTCCGCAGATGGAACGTTGGGTAGGTGTTTGTTTTTAATTATAAACCTCTCCAAACTATCCATATCCATTAAATTATAATTTCCATTAAACACATAATCACTCCAATCGCTAGTACTTTTTAACGCACATTTATACCGCTCGGCCAATATTCCCTTCTCCACATATAGCGAATAGCAGGAACCTGATGCACAAGGAGTTGTAACATCGCCTATTTGTACATTCCCCGCAATTTTCAACATACCTGAACCATTGCCCAGTGGGTTCAGGCTCATAATCAAATCATTACCTGCATTGCATATTATCTGCTGTACAGCGCCCGTATTATCACTAAAGCGGAGTTGATTGTACCAGCCCCCGCTACCGGGGTCGGTACCGGTAAGGTCAAGCCCTGTTGTTACTTCTTCTTTGCCTTCAACGGTTAAAGTGCTGTTAGCGCTGCCGCCCGAGCCTGTATGTATAACCAGGTTGTTGGTGGTAAGGTCATCGCTTATATAATGCCTTAATGAACCAGCACTATTACGGAACTGTATTTTGCCATCACGGCCGCTACCGGCCTGCTCGTATATATCTATTACAGTGGCATCGGTGCCTGCAATAGCAAAAGTGCTGCTGTTGGTGTTGGGGTCAATACCTACCCCGGCAGTTTTGTTGCGTACTATAAAGTAAGGTACATAGCTGCCTGTACCATAAGCGCCATTGTCTATCATAAATTGAGGCGTACCGCTTGCCCCAAAGTTTTGGGCATCGCCAATTTCGGTTAATGCCGCCCCATCGTTAAAAACACCTATGCCTACATAGCCATTGTCGCGCACGGCAAAAAAGGAATTAGGCAGGCCGCTGGTATAAACACTGCCCACGTGGAGCAAGTAATTAATGCCCAAAGAAGGGGAGAGGTTTTTCATTATATCTACCTGGGCGGCAGGGCTGGTGGCGCCCATAGTAACTATACCGCTGCCCTGAGTGATTAACAATTGCAAGGGTAATACCGGCACAAGAACGCTTATGCACAAGCCAACCCTGCATTCTTGCGCCACTGGGGGGTAGCACCCTACACAGGCTAATTTACAATATGGTACCTCAGCAGCCTTACCACTCCATTTGAATCAGACATAAAACGTTCAACAATCCCCACACCGGGAGCTACAACTAGATAGCGGTTGTCTAAATAATTATAAATCTTTATTGCATTATTAAATACAAATTGATTTACGTGGTATTCATTATATTTTTCAAAACTTTCTCCTACGATTTCCGAAACAGGCGTTGTGTCAATTTCTCCATTGTTAAAATTGATTATATACGTAACACCGGTTTGCGCATTCGTGTAATAATTTACAATAGCCTGTGTATTTAAAGATGAACGCAGGCAAAGTAAATCAACCTGATTATATAAATTATTCGAGAAAAGATTTGTTTCGCACTCCTGATAGTTGGGGGTATAATAAACCGAAGGACCACACTGTGAATAATTGACAGATTCTGAATCAACTATTCTGCCAGCGCTATCACCGTAAACCCAATAAGAGCCATTTTGGTACTTTGTAAAAATTGAAGCCGCATAATTATCTACAGGCAGTGGGGTATTCTTGCTTTTATGGCAGCCGGAGACAAGCCCTAAAGAAAAAGAAAGCATAAAAATTATTCCCCAAAATTGGTATTTCATTTTACTTGATTACAAACGTAATTTGAATCCTCTAACGTGCTTGCCAGCGATTTATTGTTGCAAAAGTACTGAGTTTTTGTAGAGGCAATTTGCCAGCACGAATCATTGGAAAAAATATCATTTTTTATGGTTTCATACTGCGTCGTTGTTACAAAATCGGTGCTACAAAATTCATTTACCAGATTTTTGCATTTATAACAAGAATTACTACAGTCCCAGCACTTTGTGCATCCTGAAAGTAGTATAATTAATGTGAACAGGGGAATAATTCTCATGATATGTGCTATTTGGTGATTTTTAATACATTTTTGGAAAAACGAGAATCTTTATATGATACTTTTAAAAAATAAAGACCGTCTAAAAGTTCCGCAGTTTGAATTATCACTTTGTGGTCAAACACCTTCCTCTGCTCCTTTATAATTAATTGACCTTGTACATTGTACAGCTCTACGTTAACACTTTCGGCACTATTGGTATTAACAGATTCCAAAGTAATTTCTAATTCTGAATTGAATGGATTAGGATTTACACTAATATATTTATCATTGCGAATAGAATCTTGAGATTTCTTGTACTCCTCGCAAACCAAATAACTAACAGAAAATTCCTCATAATATTTAGCTTTACAGTTATATAGCGTCAAATAACAAACATAGGTGCCACAATTACAATCGTTACCACATACCCCAATGTCATCAATATCTATATATGTCCACGTTCCTGATGTTACACTACCGCTATGGTTATGAAGGGCTCCATTTTCACCTACAACATCTAAACTAAACCAAGTTGCATTTCTCGAATAGAATGACCAGAAGGGGTTCTCGCAACAAACGCCAGTTGTATATGCAAGATAAATATCTCCACCTTGTATCGAACAAGGCGCAATATGTGCATCAAATGAGCTACCATCAATTGCTATAAAGCCTGGTTCTAAATTAATTTGTGAGCCAGCTTGATAAGTAACTTGATTAGATGAATATACTACCACCTCCCCAACAGAGGTTAATGCACCCACGTCATAGCCGGCTTTAATTACATCCCCTGCTTGTATAGTGGTAGCACTTACATAAGCCTGATTTTGAATCCACTTATCAACAGGACAATAGCATTCGGGCGTATTAATGGTTATACCATCAAAATAAAGAATATCATAACGCCCGCAATTTGAATAGCTTTCAGTTCCCGGCATTATGCCAAACCATTGTTTGTCATACAGGTCGGCGGTTACCGAAAGTTCTATTGGCACCCAATCATTGGTCAGCCATAACTTATTCATATCCACATTGTATGTATAAGTAGATATATCATTATATACTCCGCGTTTGAATGTTCGATAATCGCTTGAACATTCATTATAATCCTCAGCATTATCTTCGGACTTAAATTTGATTTCATTTTTCGCAAAATACATACCTACAGTTAAATTATCATCCGTTGGCTTACAATAACTATTAGATCCTGTATTATTGTCCGTTCTTATACCCATAGAAACTATATAGGTGGCAGACCCTTTCCTTGGTTCATTAATTGCTTGCTCAAATAACTCAAAATCTCCAACCCCACTTCTAATAAATTTATGGCTATTGCTTCCGTAGCCATCAAAAACAACAGGACATGAAGCAGTTGCGCCTCCTTCGGTGTAAGAAGGGTACCAAATCCAATCTGGACTATGTATTGGAACACCATCATCAATATATGTTCTGGAGCCCCAAAAGGTTGAGTTGTCAACATTAGCACCAGATCCGGCGGGCAGGGCTGAGTTTTCAAATTCCGATGCCGTGGGGTTTAAAGGAAGTTCGATAGATCCATCTGTTATTAAATCCTGCGCTACAGCACTCTTACAAAATAAAACAAAAACCAACAATATATGTGTTCTCATTTTTCTTCAATTTCCTTTTTTAGGTTAATAACATAAAGTGTCAGTTCTTCAATCTTTTTCAGCAAAAGTTTGTTCATTTCGCCAAGACTGATACCATTTTCAATTACATCGCATTCGGAGGGTATCTCAGGCAGGTGATGATTTTGGTTTACATATTGTTTGACCTCGTCTAACGTCCTTAAATGGTAATTATTGCTATCCACCGTTTCATTTTAATGAGTATTTGATTAGCTTAAAAGGAGGCCCATATTTCCCGGTTTTTTCTACGATACCAATATTCGGAACCACTACTATATAATGGATATTAATACATTCTGTACTTATAAACTTTACAGCATTGGAGAAAGTAAACTGGTTTACCTGGTAGTTGGGCAAAAGAGTATAGCTAATACCTTGATATTGGATTGTATTCAGAGCCCTATCTAAAAATGAAAGACTAAAGCAATATTCATCTCTGATATCAATCCTTACCCCTGAAGGGCTGCCAGCCTGACCATATATACTAAGATTATAATTTGGATCACTGGAAGATAAATCACACTCTAAACTTTCTTTACACGTGGGGCTTATTGGTCCATCTGCTATATCACTTACCCAGGTTGAGTCTATGTTTCCTAAACTATCCTCATAAACCCAATAGCTACCAATGCCATAACTAAAAAACAGGTTTTTGGCATAATCATCAAAATATGTTTCATGGTGGCATGGTTTCTCTTTTATACAGCCGGTGAGGGATGTATATAAAAACAGACTTATTATTAGCGGGGCGAGAATAGCTTTCATGTGATTTTTAGTTTATAATCAGATATTTTGTTAATTTATAAACTGTGGTTCCAGTATTTAATCTTTTTTCTATTATGCCTACATCCGGCGCATAAATTACATATCGCATACTATCACCGGACCACGAATAAATTTTTAAAACCTGAGGGAAATTATATTGGTTCACCTGGTAGTTATAAAGTGTTTCGGCATAACTATAAGGTGGGATTCCATTACTATCAATCATATTATTAACAAAAGATAATTCATAAATAAGTCCATAAGCTGCTCAACTTAAACCTAATTCCCAATAGTAATAGTGCCGGGTCTCACTGTAGCGGCACATACTTATACTTTACTTCTACCTGGTAATCGGCGGGGATGTTTTCTACAGAACAGAATAAACTTAATACGCCACCACCATTAGACAATGAATCTAAATGAGTTTGAATCATACTTATGTCATAGGTCAATTTTTTCAAGCAAGTGTCTTTATAAAGAATAGTTTGGAATGAATCTTTATAAAAATAAGACATTTTGCCAAACATAATGTAAACAAAGTCTGTTTCATCTACAGGAAAGGGAACTGGCGGCGAGAAGGAGCATATAGGTTCTAAGGAATCAATTTCGCTCTTTTTTCTAAAAATATATGTATAATCATAATTGTTTGAACCGCAATGAAAATCACTTTTCCTCTCAACAAAAGGGTTTACTGAAAAAGTATTCGGAATACAAGACGTATCCGTTTTATGCTTACAACCAGCTATTAAAATAATACTTAGCCCGCCAATCAGTATTAGCATATTCTTCATTTTACAATTATTTTTTGGGTGGTTGAAATAGTATTGCTTGGCCCGTTGTTGGGTCGCCTGACCAACAACTAATTTATATATTAATGGCAGACTTACTGGCCATTGCTCCCAAAAAATACTATGCAAAATAAGATTGTACTATATAATTTTACTTGAGCCATAAATTTCTACCTTTTACCTATCAAATAATCGACAGTATACCCTGAAAAACTTTTGGGATGGCTATCGTATGGGTTAAGGCGTAATAAGTACAAAACATAGTTATCTAAAATACATTTGGGGATATTTTGGTTTATAGTATCATATTCATCCCCAGCAGTACAACCAGGCATATCTTGCAAGCCAATTATACTAGCTGTATCATTTAAAATCATTTCTGGCCTAATATATGCTTCGCCACCAGTACTTGAGCTACAATCAAAGCCGAATGCCCTATGGTCATCAATAGCTGCTATAAATATTGTTACCTTATTAACAGTTGTGCCTACAGTATCTAATAAAATACAGGTATCCATAGTGCTCATTCGAAAGGGAACATCAAGCTGTACATACTTTGGCTGTATAACAGCGGCTGTTTTATCCTTTTTACATGAAAATATCACCATTAATGCCGGTATAGCTATTAGCAAAATATTTTTTTTCATAAGCAAAACCTTTATGCTTTTCCACTTGCCAGCCTTGTGGCCCGCAAACGGAGTTAATCAATGCTCGTCACAAAGGGCCTGATACAAATACAATGCCTCATCACCAAGCCAAAAGAGATAAATCAATAAATGCGAATGAGTTTCCGTTCGTTTGGGTCTACCAAAAACACATCGCCATTTGAACTTACACTCACATCCAAAGTACATCCAACTCCAACCCATTTGCCGGGTATATTGCCATTAGTCAAATCGCCGCGATATTTCACCCCCGAAGTGCCACTATAAATTACCCTGCGTGTTTTGTCAACCTTAATCTCAGTAACCTCCACAGGTTTATCTATTTTCAAATCAATAGAATCAATTAATGGGGCCGATGCAATAAAAATATCACCCCATTTACTCGTGGCAATACTTACCGGTGCAGGTATATCAGTGGTCAGCTCTTCCATTTGCCCCGACTTAGATATTTTAAAAGTTTTGCCTGCCGAACACATGGCTACATATATAAACCCATCGCTTCCTGCAAAAATATCATCGGGCTTTTCTTCAGGAAAAAAATCAGAACCATTGCCCCACATATTACCTACAGGGTAATTATAATACGTGGGAAAAACATAAAAGGGAGTGGTTGTCCCATCTGCATTCAGCTTCCAAATCTCAGGAGGCGACTTTAAACTCCTATCCTGATAATATGTAGGGCATATTAAAACGAATATTGTATCCCCTGCATCAACTGTAATTCCCGATACTCTATCCAATTGAATTATTGTGGTGTTATTTCCGTTCTCATATCTTGAAATCAACCCAGAAGTAGTGTTTGAGTTGATAATATCGCCCTGCCTGTTTACGGCCAAAGTTACTTTAACAGAAGGGTCCCAGGCTTCAATTACTCCATTTATAGTATCCCATGTATATGACCCCTGATTATACTCCCATTTTATAGCAGGCAGCATTAACTCCTGCACTAGTTGCCCGCTACTGTTATACTTTTTGAAAGATGGCTGACGGATAAAATTGCCAGCGCCAGATGAAAGCATTTCAAAAGTAGGCGGCGAAAACACAATAAACTCACCATCAGCATCTACGCAGCCTCCTCCCAGCTGCAAATCGCTCGAAGCGAGTATTGATGAACCGCTATAATTTCTTAACCCGCCAATGCCAGTTTCGTCTTTACGGCATCCGGCCAATAGTATAAAAAAAGCGCAGCGCCAAACTAAACTTTTCATACAGTAATACTTTTAAATCACAAATGTAATTAATAAGTTTTATGTTTTCTTTACCTGGTATGTACCTGTGGTTTACGTATCAAATACCCATACCCTGAAACACAAAACGAAAAAGCCCGGATATATTATCCGGGCTTATGATATTAACTTATAAAAGGCCTTCTGTTATCGTAGCAATACGCAGGTACCTTCTTTCTTGGTATCAATAATATTAGTTGGGTTACTTGGGTCTGGGTAGGTAACTTCTATATAGTAAACATAAGTGCCTGCCGGTTGCGGGTCGCCTTTAAAGGTGCCATCCCAACCTGCTGTGCCGCTATATACCAGTTGCCCCCAACGGTTGTAAATATGGAACGACTTAATGGTCATGTAGCTGTATTTAACCGGCTCAAACAGGTCGTTCTTGCCATCGCCGTTAGGGGTAAAGGCATCTGGCATATCAAACAAGCCTTTAATAAGGATAACCACTGAATCGGAAGCGGCACAACGGCTGTTGGCCGAATCGCTCACTGTTACCACAAATACGCTTGGCGCCGAAACACTGGCCACAGGGTTAGGGCACATAGTGCAGCTAAGGCCTGCGCTTGGTGTCCATACGTAAACAGGGTTTACAAAGTTCGAGCTGATTATCGGGTTCAGCGTTACTGTATCGGTATTGAAGATGTTAATGGTATCGGGGCTAAAGCTTACTGAAAGCGCAGCCGGTTGATACACCACTACATTCATCAGGGTGTCGTAGCAGCCTATTGAATTATGTACCACAATATCGTACGAACCGGCAGTTAAACCGGTAAATACGCTGTCGCCCTGGAAGGCGCCGCCATTAATGCTGTAAGTAAACGGCCCGTTAACGGTATCGCCTACACTAACTATAATAGTACCATCGTTTGCACCGGGGCAGCTTGCCGAATCAGTTGCTGCAAACAACTGGTCAACTGCAGCATAGCCTATAACCGTGCTGTCAGATGAAATACAACCCAGTGAGTCAACACCATAATAATGGTAAGTGCCCGGCACAAGGTTGTCGAACTCGCCGGTGGCATTGCTTCCCACGCCCACTACTGTGTAGGTAATAGGTGCAATACCCGGGTTAAGGGCCTGTGTGGTTATAGTTATACTGCCAACATCCGGCGATGAGCACGAAGGCGGCACAGTAACTTCGCTAATGGCAAAGTTATCGGTTCCGATATTAGCACTCGCCACTGCTGAACAGCCACCACCATCGGTAACAGTTACTGATACGTTGCCGGCATTAAGCCCGGTAGCCGTATCGGTTGTTGCGCCCGAACTCCAGTGGTAAACAACAGGGGCCGTAGCACCGGTTACCACCGCATAAGCCACGCCATCGGTAGCGCCAAGGCAAAGTTTAGAGGTAGCCACTACATTAACCGTAAAACCGCTAGACTGTGTAATGCTGTAACATGCCGTAGCCGAACAGCCACCGCCACTGGTAATAGTAACACAGTACTGGCCTGCTGCCAGGCCTGTAATAGTGGATGTAGTGGCCTGGTTGCTCCACACATAAACAAGGTTAGTGCCCGAAGCTTCCACGTCAATGCTGCCGGTGCCGCTGCCACAACCTATGTTAGTAATAATAGCCGTATCAATTACCACAGTACCACCGGTAGAACCA
>DASZPC010000666.1:0-2009 GCA_035550455.1 Chitinophagales bacterium
CATTCCAACTGCATTTAAGCAGTAACAACATAGTTTGCCAAACCGTTTTATGGGTTTCGTATGGGGTCCCTATAATAATGAGCACCTTCACAATCAAATTCTCCTGATTAGAATGCCTTACTGCTTTGAGTAGTTTACTTAAACTTACTTTTTTCTTAATAGTGCCGAGTATCTCTTCTGAACCCGATTCAGGGGCGTATGAAATTATTTTGCAGCCCGATAGCTTCATGTAATGCGCCACTTCTTTAGTAATGGCTTCCGAACGGGTACCCGATGGCAGTTGCCAGTTTATTTTTACGTTGCGGCTAATTAATTCTTTTGCAAAGCTGATAATCCAGTTGGCATTAATTACCGCTGTTAAGTCGAACAGTTCAATGCCATCAATATCATAGGTTTTAATCAGGCCTTGTATTTCGCCCACCACATCGGCCGGGTCGCGCATAAAATAGCGGGTGCCCCACATATTGGGGCTTGAACAAAAGGTGCAGGTATAAGGGCAACCGCGCGTAGCCAGTATGGGGAGGCTTCTTTTTACCCCCACCGACATAAAGAGGCCTTCCTCGAAGTATGATTTTACCGGAAACAGGTGCCAGGCAGGCAATGCTATTGCGCCAATTTCGCGGATGCGTTTGCGGCGCTCGGTTTTTTTGAATGTTCCATCATTATCGCGGTAAACAATTCCCTGGATGTTTGATAAACCTGTTTTGTTGGCTAAAGCAGTGCATAGTTCATCAACAGTTTCTTCTCCCTCGCCAACAACACAAAGGTTCAGGGACGGGCATTGGCTGAGGCAGAACTCGGGCAGGGCCGTAATGTGTTCGCCACCCGCTATGATGGTTGCGTTCGGAAAGGCCAACCCGATTTCATTTATCAGCCTGCGGGTATTTGGCCAGTCCTGTGTAAACATACAGCTAAGCCCAATTAAATCTGTATTGGCAGGAATGGGGTTGATTACTTCTTTATTGGTTAGGCCATTGAGCACTATGCCATGTTTGAATTCGGAAACCTGGCGGCTTTTTTCAGCTATGGCATCAATAACAGTTACATGGTGCCCGTGTTTTTCAAGAATAGCTGCAACAAAGGCCAGCCCGAGCGGCGCCGCCGGAAAGAGGGATTTATTGAATGGTTTAAGCAGCCGTGAGGGCCTGATTAGAGTAATATGCATGGGGGATGGTATCAGTATTTTATGGGTTGCTGAAATACCATACCCAAAGTATAAATTTTTTTTGTTTTTTATAAAATCTTATCGTTTGGGTAGTTAGAATATTATTAGAATGTTTTGGAAAAGGGAATAAGCAGCATAGGGGAATGGCTGCTGAAACTAATCTTAACTATTGATTTTTAACTGGTAGGGGGATTTATGCAACCTTTGGCAGGCGCATTAGATTTCTATCCCTAATTCTTTAATAGCGGTAACATAATCAAACCTATCCAGCAGGCCGGTGTCGTATTTGCCGCTGCGGAATTCTTCGTTATCCATTAAAGCGATGTGGAAGGGAATAGTGGTTTTTACGCCTTCGATGATAAACTCGTGCATGGCGCGTTTCATTTTTACAATGCATTCCTCGCGCGATTTGGCGCGGCAAATTACCTTGGCCAGCAACGAATCGTAATAAGGTGGCACGGTATAGCCTGCGTATATGTGCGTATCAACGCGCACCCCATAGCCTTTTGGCGTATGCAGGGCTGTGATTTTACCGGGACTTGGCGCAAAATTGTGCAATGGGTCTTCGGCGTTTACGCGGCACTCGATCGCATGCATTTTTTCGGGAAAGTATACCTCGCCGGATATTGGAGTACCGGCGGCTATAAGCAGTTGCTCTTTAATTAAATCAAAGTCCATTACTTCTTCAGTTACGGGATGCTCCACCTGTATGCGGGTGTTCATTTCCATAAAGTAGAAGTTGCGGTGCTTATCTACCAAAAATTCAATGGTGCCAACGCTTTCGTAATTAATGGCTTTAACCGCTTTAACCGCAGCATCGCCCATTTTTTTCCGAAGTGCTTCA
>DASZPC010000667.1:0-5228 GCA_035550455.1 Chitinophagales bacterium
ACACCACCAACGCTTTTGCAAGCCATTGGAATACGCCATCCAATAGCAAAGTAGATGTACTGGGCAGAACGGTAAAAACTACCAGCCGACTGGATAACAACATAACTGACAACCTGGTTACCATGAAGTATACTTACGATATACGGGGCAACCAACTTACTGTAACCGATGCTTTGGGCAGGCGGGTGTTTACCAATTACTATAGTTTAGCCAATAAAATACTTGCCACCCTGCATATTGACGGGGGCTATAAATTTGCAATTGCCGACGTAATGGGCAAAGCCATTACGGCCAGCGATACCAAGGGTTCGCCTTTGCTTACCACTTACGACCCTACGCAAGGCGCACAGGTATATAACAGCTACGATGCCACCCATCGTCCCCGTGCGGTATGGGCCATTGATAAAACCAGCGGTAGCACCAGCGCTACTATTGATAATACCGAAAGTGTTACCATGCGGCAGTTGACTTTTTATGGAGACGATACTGGTGTTACCGACCCACAAAGCCATAACCTGCTAGGCAAGCCTTATAAGCATTACGATGAGGCAGGGCTAAACCAGGTAGACGATTATGATTTTAAGGGTAACCCCTTACAAAAGATAAGGTATGTAATAAGCGACACTACCTTACTACATGCTTTTGATAACCTGGGTACTACAGGTATTAAGTGTTACCGGGCTAACTGGACAGGAGTGGGCATTAGCGATTTTCCATCGGTGCTGGATGCTACGGTTTACCAGAGCAATATTGAATACGACGCCCTTAACCGTAGTAATAAAATTACTTACCCTGCGGATTATACCGATACTGCAGGCGCACACCGCAAGATAGTTGTTCCGAGCTATAACCGAGCAGGCGCCCTTGAATCCATATCTATGACAGATATGGATAATACCACCCCCATTAATTATGTAAAACATATAGCCTATAATGCCAAAGGACAAAAACTACTGGTAGCCTGGTATAACGGGGTGATGATGCGCTTTGCGTACGACCCCCAAACCTTTAGGTTGGCCCGGGTAAAGGCGGAGAAATATACCAACCCCGGAACCTATGAGTACGATTACAGTAGCGGCACTACCCGCTATGATCAGGCTTATACTTATGATTTGGTGGGGAATATTTTGGGGGTAAGTGATAAAACACCCGATAGCGGCATTGCCGGAAATACAGAAGAATTGCAACGCCTGTTTGAATACGATGCCCTGTACCGCCTGATATATGCCGATGGCAGGGAGGACGGCAGTACGGCCAGCAACCTGTACTGGACTGATCCTCCGCAGAATACTGGTATGACGAATGCTACCAGTTGCCGTATCTACCACCAAAATTATACCTACGATAAGCTGGGTAATATCATCAGCCTGCAACATGTGGCCAGTGGCAACAGCTTTACACGGAATTATAATTACAACACCGGTAATAACCAAACGGCGAATATTAAAGACGGCAGCAGTACTACTCTTGCCTATTTTACTTATGATAGTAACGGTAACCAGGTTACAGCCAACGACAACCGAAACTACGAATATGATTTCGGGGACAAAATGCGCAGCTTTTATGTGGAAGCGAGTGGTTCAGTAACACAATATACCCAATATTTATATGACTCGACCGGATCACGGGTGAAGAAGTTGGTATGGAGCAGCGCCACAGACTATGAAAGTGTAACCTATGTTGATGGAGCACTTGAATACAGGGTTAAAGCTATCGGCGAGAAAAAGAATTACTTGCAGATACAAGGCGGCATAGAGTTACGAATAGGGGCTTATAGCGATGATGATATGGTAACCAATACCTATGCTATTAACGATTACTTGAGCTCGGCAGTTATAAGATTGAAGGATGACGGCGGGGTGTACGATAAGGAAGAATTTTACCCATATGGCGATAGCTCGCTGAGGACCTGGGGTAAAAAGAGGTACCGTTATACTGGCAAGGAGAAGGATCAAGAAAGTGGATTGTATTACTATGCGGCGAGGTATTACTGTTGTTGGACCGGAAAGTTCCAGACGGTAGACCCACTTACTGCCAAATTTGTCCATCAATCCAGCTATTGCTACGCTGATTGTAACCCCATAGTAAAAAATGACCCAACCGGAATGGGAGACCCGAAAGCATCTCCACCTAAAAGCAATGGAAATAATACTCAAAAAAAAGCTGCGGCAACCGGTACGAAAGGTGATAATAAGAATGCTGGGAGTACAAATACAAATAATTATGTAATACCCCCTCCCACACCATTTGTAAATATAAACGGGCCTGCCGGTTCTACTCCAGACATAAAGACAAATAACAATATTAAGGCGCCTTTGCCCGCCAGCGTTCAACCTATGCAAGAAGACAAGCAGGTAACGCGTCAAGTTATGGGCGCAGCTATAACACATTCTCAATCTGAGTGGAAAGCTTTGGATGCGGCTATGAAGGAGCAACAAGAAAATCCTGATGTCCTTGAAGCGGACATGTATGGCAACGGAGTAATTGGGCCTAAAAAGACCGTGGAAGCAAATATAGCCGCACAAAGACAAGCATATAATGAGCAGGTGGGAGAAAATATAGCTGGTGGTTTTTTCGGAGCTGTGGGATATATGGCAGGAGGAGATCAAGGTTCCTTTTATGGGGCTCAGTTAGATGCGGTATCCCAGGGGGTAGTTGTGCCACAGATTAAACCTATGGAATACCCATTACGAGTAGAATCCGCTCCACTTAATACTTTTGCTCAAGCACCTTACATGCAAGAGGTTGAAAATGTAAGAGCAACGTATGGACAGAATAGCAATTTTGTTTCAACTACCAAAAATATAGCGTACTCATATGGTATAGTGAATGGCGAATCATATCGATCAGTAGCAATAAGTGGTACAACGCAATTTGAGGGGACGTCTTCTGCTGCTCCTACGACCAGAGTTTTCTCAGATATGAACGGTTTTCACTCGGAGGCTTTAATGCTGGAAGCTTTTACTAATCAGTATACAACTAACGGACAAACAAACCCATCAGTAACAGGAACAATAACAATAGTTTCGGAAAGGCCCATTTGTGATGCATGTATGCAGAAGATAAAAGAGTGTTCTAAAATTTTCCCTAATCTTACAATTAGATATGTTAATGGTGCCTATTAATTATATACTTATGGAGAATTATAAACAGTTTTTTGAAAATTTGGAAAAGCTTATTGTTCGGAATAAACTTGATAAAGGCGAAAAAAATTGCGGGGCAGATGACACCCAAATTGAAAGTAATTTTAGTATAAGTTTTGTATTAATCCCAGAGGCATATAAAGCTTTCCTACGCGTTTTCGGGCTACAACATGCTGAGCGAGCGTTCGGAGGATTAGATTTTGTTTTGGATTCAAGGCCATATGACAGTGATGTTGCAGTTGAATTATATCCAAATATCAAGAGGGAAAATGATGTTTTGGTTATTTCCTCTAATGACGGATATGAATTTTTCTTTATAAAATGTATTTCAGAAAACCCTCCTGTTTTTTCTTTCCATGAAAACGCTTCAGAACCCGAAAAAAGAAATGATTCGTTTACTAGCTTTATAAGGGAATGCGTGTTTGTTGCTGGTGAATCACTTAGATATCATAATGAAATTCTGACTAAATATGACCAAAATTCGGAGGATATAAATATGGGTCGTAATATCACCAATGATATTTACAGATTGCGTAAGGTATTTACAGACGGCATTGAACGCCATGAAAAGGAAAATGGCCTCATAACTTTTGACTTATATGATCAGGAGTGGTTTAATTTTATTACTAAAGACAAAATATATTTGGTTAACCAGGAGCATTTTAAAAAATGGGAAATACCATTCTCAAACATATTTAGTTTGGAAGGGCTGTAATATAGGGGATATATTTTGAGTTGGGTCTAAGCTCCAAACTTCGCTCCAATATCTTGTGTTCATCAATCCATTAAAAATGAAACTGCCTTTTAATACAGTTATATTAACATACCCGCGCAGTGGTACGCACATGTTGCAGTCAACACTTAGTAAACACCCGGATATTTATATTTCTAATGAAATTTTTCATCCACGGTTTTCATCGGCAGAGATAGTAGGTGGAGGGTTAAACTCGGTGTTAAATCATTGGTTTGCCAAAGCCCCGGATAAGAAAGTAAGGATAGCCGTGATACACCTTACCCATGCCAAGCCCGATGATGTTATGACCCAGGGTACCGATTGCTATAAGATATGGAATATGCTGTACAACGATACGGGCATAAAGGTAATTATGCTGCGAAGGGCCAGTTATTTGCGCCGCTATGTTAGCCACCGTATAGCCGGCCTGAATGATGTGTTTAATATTTACGATAAGCGCGACAGGCCAAACGCAAAAATACATATTGACCCGCTGGCTTATTTTGAAAATATAATGCGCACCGACCAGTTATACCGCGATACATTGGCCGGGTTTCAGGACCACCGGTTGAAATTGTGGTGGTACGAAAAAATGGTGGATAATTTTGGGCTTACCATGAACGAGATTTGCGACTTTTTGGAGGTTTCGCGGATGGCGGCGCAACCTGAAACTATTTTGAAAGAAACAAGAAGCATGAAAGACGTAATTGAAAATTACGATGAGGTGATGGACTTTTTTAAAGGCCATCCGTACGCTACTTATTGAAAGCAGGGTAAGGCAAAACCCGGCCTGGGAATAGCTGCGTGGCCGGGTTTTGGGTAAAAAATAGTTTTATTGGTTACCCGGCTATATAACTTTAAATTACAGGCAGGCAATCCTTCACGCAACCTTAATGTTTTAAGGGGTTTGTCCTCATGGTTTATGCCTCTATTTGGGTTTAAGGCGTTTCGCACAGGAAACATTTACATAACATTCGGGATACTTTTTGATTGAATACGCGGGGCATATTCGCGCCATTAACCCAGCTTACATGTTAAAACCGCTATTACTTACCCTTGGTATATGTTTTACTGCCATTTTATTAAACGCCCAAACGGGGGCTGTAACCGGTAAGGTAACCGACCAAAAAACCGGCGAGGCCCTGATGGGTGTGGTGGTAATGGTGGATAGCACCAGCAATGGCGCTGTAACCGATGCCGATGGGCTTTACCGTATTGAGGATGTAAAATATGGCACGGTAAAGCTGGTGTTTAAGTTTATATCGTATGCCACAAAGCAGGCCACCGTAAACGTAAACGCACCGGAGGTAAGGCTGGATATGCCTATGGCCACCGAGGAGAAGAAACTGAAC
>DASZPC010000668.1:0-5762 GCA_035550455.1 Chitinophagales bacterium
TGTAACAGGGTTCGGGGTCATTATGTCTTTTATGTTAATAGCCTTGTCAATGTTGTCCAGCGTCATAAAAATGGGGTCAGGGCGGTTGCAGAGGTTAACAAAAACTTTGGTAAGGTCGTTAACGCTTACAATGCCAATAAGGTTGTTTTTGCCATCTACAATGGGCAAATGGCGAACAGGATACTCGGAAAATAGCGTAAGCACCTGCGAAAAGTTGGTAAACTGGTTGGCTACTACCGGTGTTGTGGTCATAATAGCCGATACTGGTTTGGAGTCAGAGATGGTCATAGGATTTACAATTAATGGTTAAATAATATCCCCCCAAACATACACTATAAATATACAAAATATTAATTGCGTAGCCTGAGATTTACGCTACAAAATTCTGCAAACGCCTGTAAAAGTAAAGATGAGAAATCTCATTACCTGATAAGGGTAACGGTGCCTTTGCGCATAATGGCGTTTTCATCGCCGTACAGGCCCAGTTTAAACAGGTACACATAAACCCCGGCAGGTGCAGGCTTACCCTTGTAAGTGCCGTCCCAGGGGAAAGCCCCCTCGTGTACCTTTTCTCCCCAGCGGTCAAACACTTCAAAGTACACCACCTTTACCCCGCTTTGCGAAAGAATGTAGAACTGGTCGTTATTACCATCGTTATTGGGCGTAAATACGTTGGGTATAAAAAAGTTGTTAGGCAAAATAACCCTTATCAGCGCCGAGTCGGAAATAACACAGCCACCGGTATAAACGGTCAGCCCGAAATACTGGTCGGCCTGTGGCAGGGCATAAGGGTTATTGCAGGTAGTACATGAAATATATGCCGATGGATACCAGGTAAATGAATCAATGCTGGCAAGGCCCAGGTTAAGGTCGGTATAAAGCATTACACTATCGCCCAAATGGATAAGCGTATCAGGGTAAACATGTACGGCGGGCACGGCTATATTGGTAACCACTACCGGGCTGCTGGTGTCTTTACAGTTATTCTGGTCGGCTACAATTACAAAGTACGAGCCTGGCTGGCTTACCGTAACCGAGGGCGAGGTGCTGCCATTATTCCATAAATACGAACTGAAATTGCCCACAGCACTAATGGTTACCGTTTCAGAAGAACAGAAATGGGTACTGCCGCTGGTATCAACCGTTACCACAGGGTTGGCCAGGGAGTATATGTTCATGGTATCTGTCTTAAAACAGGTGTTGCTGGTGGCAGTTACCACATAGGTTAGTGTATCAACTGTACCGGCAGGTACTGTAACCTGCGGGTTGGGCGATTGCACATTGCTGAGCCAGCCTGTTTGGGTGGCGTTTTCGCCGGCCCATTGCACCGATGCGCCCGTGGTGGTGGGCGAACCGCCAATAGTTACCCTGCCTCCTTCGCATATATATTTATCGGCCCCGGCATTAGCAGGCGGCGATGGTACCACTGTTAGCTTACTGATGTTAGGCACATAGAAGCTGTTGCAGCTATCGTAAATAATACATTTTACATACATATCAGCCGTGGGGTGAACAATGTAGTTTGGGTTGCCATAAATGGTATCGGGATAGGTATTGCCCCCATCGGTTGACCACAGGAAGTGATAAGGCGGCACGCCGCAATCGGGATGGGCAGTTATGGTAAAGGCCTGCCCGGCGCATACCTGTGCCGAATCGGGCGTAACGGTACCCTCTACAGTGCAGGCCGTAACTATTACCTGCCACATATTGCCGCGGGCACATAGGTAACCACAGGCATCGCCGCAAATAGAATCGGTATTACGCAGGTAGAAGTGAATATCATAATCGGGGCACTGGGGCTGAAAACAGCCTAAAAAGTTTGGGTTAAAATTATTGATGTGCAAAGCCTGTGCGCCGGGTACAAGGCTGTCATCAGTGGTGCAAGTACCGGTATAAGGAGCGGCTGCCGGATTACAGCCAAAAACACCACTGCCGGTAGCGCATTCTTTGCAAATTAATTCCTGCTTTACCTGGCTAAAGGTGCAATAGGGACTGGGCAGCGGAGGGTTGCCACAGGTATTATCATAAGTAAGTTCATACTCTACATTCAGGTAAGTGTCTTTCAAAGTGCTTTTGCCAGGTACAATAACATCCATGGAGTCCTCGCAGTATCCGGGTGCAATTAGCCGTGAGGTAAAAGCATAAGCCCGGAAAAGTGTGGAATTAGAAGAACGGAAAACCCCGTAAATGGTTGAGCCCTGTACGGTAGGGTCAATATAAATAGGGTAGGTGTTTTCTTTCCGGTTAAGCCATTCTACAGGCACCATCATTTTTAAAACGCAATCATTTCCATTCTGCAATAGCTCGTAGCCGCCGTGCTGGCCCACTGCCGTGGCATCAAAAAACACCGGGCGTTCGTACATAAACAAAGTATTGCCGTAAAAATCTTTTATAATGTAGTTGCCTGAGTAAAACCCGTACCGGTCGCGCTCCCCTTTTTTCTCCTCCTCAATAGTGGTGCCGGGGGGCAGGGTAAAGTGGTCTTCAATTACCATCCAGCCTTTATTTATAGGCAGGCGCAGGGGGGCCGGTATTACATAATTGGTTTCAATATTACCATCCCTGAAAATCTGTTCCATGTTAATACCCGGCCACATACCTTTTACATAAAGCCCTTCATTGCCTATAGTATGGTTATCATAATTGCCTTTTTCGCGTTTGGTGTAAGCAGTGTTTTCTTCATAGAAATACATGGTTATGTCCTTGTTGAACTCGAAAACAAAGCCACCCACATTCAGCGATGTGGTTTTACGGTTCAGGTTGCAGGTGGCCGGAACCAGCTGGTCATTGGCGCTATAAACACCGGGTAACGATGGGTTGGGTTTCAGGCGGTAGTCAATAGTGTGCCATACATCGCCTTCGCTCTTTTTGTAGTGCAGGGGCAGGTACGATTTTTGCGAATAAGTGTGGCTTCCGTTAACAGTATCAACAAAAATGCGGCTTGTTTCAGTACGCTTACCAATTTCCTCAGCACAGTCGGTACAAGGTGCATTAAAAGGTAAAATGCCATACTCCGGATGCCTCTTGTCTTTTGCATCAGATATCATTTCCAGTTCGCGGCTATCAACCTTTGGCTGATTGGCGGTAAATGTGGTAAAGTTGTGCTTCTTAACATGCATTTGCTGTGCCGAAACGCATAGCACAACAAGGTTACATATTAACAGAGCAGCCGGGGTCTTTTTCATAAGCCGACAAATATAGTATAATACCAAAGACGCAAAAAAAGTTAATGGGGTGAGCGTGCAGCCGTTAAAGAACCACTAATCAGCGCAGTACCAAGGTTTTAAATACCTGCCCGGCATATTTTTTTAAGCCCAGTTTTTCTTCAATACCATAGGTAGGGTCTGTAAACTGGTACACCATGGTAAGGCAGTAGGCCGCTTTTCGCTTTTTGGAATAGGCCAGCAGTATGTACGTGGCAAAATTACTTTGCCTGCTGCGGCGGTAGTAGTGGGTAAAAATAATATGCCCCTTTTCGCCGCTTTTAAGGGTAAACGTATCGGTTACATAGTTTTGCCCGGCAGGGGTGGTGCGGTCGGGGTAAGATGTTTGCTCGCTTATTACAAAATCCTCGGCGGTGCGCAGGCTGTCGCAGGCTATTTTGCGCAAGGTAAAAGTGGCGCTAAGGTTGGCGTTGTTGTATTGTAAAGGCAGGCCAACCCCGCTGGCATCGAATTTTATGTCTTTTGTGGAAACATCAAGTTGGTCGGTTTTTTTCCATTTTTCAGGTATGCTGAAAGTATAATCGGTTGTTTCCACTTTTTTCATGTTCAGGAAAACCGAATCATTTTGAGCGGGTAAAAACCCTGAAAAAAACAACAGGAGCATTAAAACAAGGCAAGGCCGCATAGCTGCAAATGAAACAAAATTTACCGTATAAGGGTAAGGTTACCTTTTTTAGTAATGGTTTTTCCGTTAATGTCTTTGGCTACTATGTAGTAAACAAAGGTACCGCTATCCTGCTTTTTGCCTTTGTAAGTGCCATCCCAGCCGCGGCTTAAATCGCTCAATTCGTTTAAATCGGTGGAGTGGTAAACTTCTTCGCCCCAGCGGTTGTAAATACGTATCTCATAATCAGAAATGTATTTGCCAAACACGGTAAAGAAATCGTTGTTGCCATCGCCGTTTGGCGTAAATGCCGAAGGTACCTGTATGTAGGTATCGCAAATTTTTACTTCAATGCTTACCGAGTCCGATAGTGTGCAGCCCAATGTATCGGTGGCTGATAGCAGGTAAACGCCGCCGTGGTCGGCACTAAACACCGGTGCAAGGATGCTTACATCGCTAAGGCCGGTGGCAGGGCTCCATACTATATTATCAGCCGATGATGAACCGGCCAGTTGGAAAGTTTCGCCATCGCAAATAGTAGTATCGGGCCCGGCATCCACATCAATCCGGTCAACGCTAATCAATACAGAATCGGTACCGTTACAGCCCAGGGTATCGGTGGCAATTAAAAAATAGCGCTGGGTTTGATAGTAATTAAATACCGGGTTTAAAGTATTGGTATTGCTTAAACCGGCAGCCGGTTGCCAGTTTATATTCGGGTTGTTCGATGTACCCTGCATGGTATAATTTACCAGTGGGCAAAGCAGGGTATCGGGCCCGGCATCCACTATTGGTACAATATCCACGGCTATGTTCAGGGTATCGGTGTTCCGGCAACCGCTGGTATCGTACAGCGTTACCACCAGTGTAGTGTCGTGGGTAGGGTTAAATAATATAGTGGCGGTGGTATCGCCGGTGTTCCATATAAAATGCTCGCCTGCCTTGGTGCTGTAGTACACTTTCAGGTCTAAAATATAAGGGCCTACAAAGGCGCCAAAAAGCGAACTGTTAACGGTGCCCTGTACTATATCAATTACCCCATCGCTGCTGTAAACAGTACCCTGTTGTATGCCAATGCCGTTGTCGTAATACTGGCTTACCACCGGGCTGTTAACGTTTACCAGGTAATAGGCAAAAGTATCGCCGGGGGCCAGGTGCTGGCCTATGTATGCCGGTATAGTGGTTAGCTGGTTAAGCCCGCTGGTAGCAAAATTGAAATACGATGTGTTGAATGACCACGCCCCTACATTGGTTTCACTGCCCCGGTAGCTACCCTGTTTACCATAAATCTGTTCCTGCAGGTTGGTATGGGTGCCGTTGAATATTACAGCAAACGAATCAATAGTTACATCATCGTGCGCAATAATATTAAACATACCGCCCGGTGTGGTTTGCCGCCCGGTGGTTTGGGTTAGCAAACCTTTATTCAGGCTGTTTGATTGGGCCGTGAGGTTTAACGGCGTGTACTGGCAAACCCGTTGATCGGGGCCGAGGTTAACCGTATACGGGGAAATAACCGTGACAGTGTAAGTGCCGGTATCGTTACCGGTAATGCACCTGTTAGTAACAATGTTGGAAATGGTAAATGTTCCCAGCGAATCAAATATCATCCGCGATTCGCTGTTCGATGCATCCAGTATCTGAACGCCATTCGATGACCTCCATTGGTAATAGGTATCTCTCAGGTAAGTAACATTATAATCAACGGTATCGCCCAGGCAAACTACCAGCGGCCCGTTTATGTGGGTGGATGGCGGCCCTATAATCGTTACAATAGCCGGTGCAGAGCTTGGCCCCACACAACCATAGTTTATTTCCTGCACATAAAAGCGGTAATCGCCGGGTAAAACGTTCGGGTTAAGGGTAACATACAGCGGGTTATAAGGCCATATAAAACTGTTGCCGTTGTTAAGTAAATTCGATGACCACTCGTA
>DASZPC010000669.1:0-4090 GCA_035550455.1 Chitinophagales bacterium
AAATCTAATAAGCTCTCGGTAGTGTTATCCCTGTTGGTTTTTATTTTCACAAACCCAGGGAAAACAATAGCGCAAACAAATTACGAAAATATTACGATAGCGCGTGATAGTTTTGGAGTACCCCATATTTTTGGAAAAACAGATGCTGAGGTGGCCTATGGCCTTGCCTGGGCACATTGCGAAGATGATTTTAAAGATGTTCAGGAAAACCTGCTGGCAGGTAAGGCCATGCTGGGCCGGGTGGAAGGCAAGGAAGGGGTGTTGTTTGATTTTGCCGTACAATTTTTTGGCATTGATACTTTTGTTGATAGTCATTACAGCACTGATCTCTCGGCAGATTTCAGGAATGTACTCGAAGCGTATGTGCAGGGGGTAAATGATTTTGCCGCCAAACACCCCGAGGAAGTGCTGGTTAAAAAGGCATTACCATTTTGTGGTAAAGACGTTATAAAAGGGTACACGCTTAACCTTACGCTCTTTGCCGGTGCTGGAATTGCGCTAAAATCAATTAAAGAAAACCGGGTGCAGTTTTTCTTCCAGCCTAACGAAAGGGGCTCCAATGCTATGGCTATTTCGGGCCAGCGCACAGAGGACGGCAAAACATGGCTGGCGGTTAACTCGCACCAGCCTATTGAAGGCCGGTTTGCCTGGTACGAGGCGCATTTATGCAGCGAAGAGGGACTGGATGTTATAGGCGGGTTGTTTCCCGGTGGGGTAAGCGTTTTTGTAGGCACTAACCGCCACCTTGGTTGGGCACACACCACTAACTATCACAACTTTGGCGATATATATAAACTAACACACCGGGGCGGTAAATATTTATACGATGGGCAATGGAAAAAATTTACCCAACGTACAGCGCACCTTAAAATAAGGATTGGAAAGCTGGTTCTACCCGTTTCAAAAAAGCTATTTAACTGCGAATACGGCCCGGTGTTTAAAACCCGGCATGGGTGGTACGCCCTCAGGTTCCCGGGGTATATGGATATTCGGGCAGGTGAGCAGTGGTACCGAATGGATAAAGCCGCTAACTGGCAGCAGTTTGACAAAGCCATACACATGCAGGCTATTCCTTTGTTCAATATTGTTTATGCCGACTGCGATGGAAATATTTTTTGGCAGAGCGGCTGCCAAATTCCGTTAAGGGACACTACCCTCAACTGGTCGTTGCCAATTAACGGCATCAGCTCTAAATACAAATGGACGCAACTGCTGCCCTTTAACCAAAAACCTGCCCTTTTTAACCCCGGTTGCGGATATGTATATAGCTGTAATCAAACGCCGCTGCATACTTCAGGCCCGGCCTGCAACTGGCAGGGGTATTTTACCGGTATGCAGTTGTTTAATTATAACCGGGGTGAACGTTTCGGCGAAATGCTGGATAGCATTAAGGGCAAATTTACCTGGCAGGATTTCAGGCGCATAAAGTTTGATAAAACTTACTCGGCAAACGGCAGTTATGCCCGCAATTTTAAAGCCTTGTACAATCTTGACCCGCTAAAATACCCGAACCTTGCCGATGCCATAGCTAAAATAAAACACTGGAACTGGCGCGGAGACGCCGATAACACCGATGCCCCGCTTGCCATGTTAACGCACGAACGGTTGATGAAAGAATTAAACGGCCCTTTTGCTTTTTTGATGATAAAGCAGCAGCCTTTAACCGAAACCGAAGCGGCAGATGCTTTATTATGGGCTAAAACTTTTTTGCTTAAAACACATGGTAGTATCAATATCCCGCTTGGCGATTTACAAAGGCATATAAGAGGGAATGTAAACCTGCCCGCCAGCGGATTGAGGGAAGTGCCCCGCGCCTGCGACACCAAACTTTATGATAAGAAGAAAGGCATTTTCCGCTTTACCGGCGGCGATGGCTACATACAGCTTGTAAAATATGGAAAGGATGGGGTTGACCTACAAACCATTAATGCCTACGGCGCCTCGGCGCGGCCCAACAGCCCGCACTACACCGACCAAATGGCGATGTTTGAAAAAGAGCAACTAAAGCCAATGACTTTTGATAAAGCGCTTATTTTAAAAAATGCAGAGCGTATATATCATCCTGGTTACTAAGTGGGCCTATTAGGATATGAAATATCTACTCCGCCTCATTTTTCGGTTTGTTTACCTCAAATTAGGTATGGCAGGCACAAAACGGCTTAACTTAGGGTTATTATGTTGGCAGCAACAAGGTATAACTCAAAGTTTTTTAAAGCCGATAGCCGTGTAAATACGGGCGAAAAAAGTAGCCATGTTTATACTTCGCGCTACCACAACGAAATAGTAGTTAACGATATTTTTGTTCCTGCCGGGCAGTCAATCAATTTGGGGTTTACCGGTTTTGGGCAAACAATTCTCTTTCCGGTTGTAGGAAACCTGCCGTTCATGAAAAATGCGGAGGAAGAAAAGACGCTTAGCCCGGGCGATATATTTAGCTATACTGAACAGCCCGGCGATATAATTACCATAAAAAACCCTTACGCCGATGATACCATTAATTTTCTTCAGATAGGGTTAAAAACGAAACAGCAAACTTTGCTGCCCGAAGTATCAACCATAAACTTTACCGAAAAAAACTGCCTGGTTAGTGCTAAAGGCAACGCAGCCAACATTAAAGCAGGGATATACGACAGCCGGGTAAAAGGTACCATGAAACTGGATAAAGATGATGGCAGCGTATTTGCTTACATAATAAACGGTTCGTTTGAAATTGACGGGCGCCTGATGGAATACCGCGATGGCCTTTTTGAATGGGGCCTTGCCGAAACAGAATTTGAAGCCTTATCAGCAACAGCTATTCTTCTACTAATTGATTGTTCATAAACTAAACCGAAAACCAAATGGAAAGATTGGATTTTTTAAAAAAGGGTGTTGGATTTTTAGGCATGGCTATTATCGGGCCATCTATGCTTGGGGCAAACAAAGCAGCAGCCTGTACTACGGCAAATAGCGAAACTGCGGGCCCCTTCCCTACCATTACGCCCGCCTCATTGGTACGAAGCAATATTATAGGCACGCGCACGGGTGTTCCGTTTACCATTAACATAACGGTAAAAAATATAAACGATTCCTGTAACCCTGCGCAGGGCTTAATAGTGGATATATGGCACTGCGACAAGGATGGCTACTACTCGGAATACGGCGGCACCTCCATGCAGCAGGTTGACTACACCAGCCAGGACTTTTTACGTGGAAGGCAAACCAGCGATAGTGCAGGCCTAGTAAGCTTTACTTCTATATTCCCGGGCTGGTATTCCGGCCGTGCCACGCATATCCATGTGCATGTTTACGACTCAAACGGCAACTCACTGGCAATTACACAAATTGCCTTCCCCGAAGCCAGCGATAGCGCAGTAGTTACTGTAAACAGCGCCACTTCGTTTGGTTACGCAAAAGGCATGAGCGGTTATACTTACAATGCTGCTGATAATGTTTTTTCCGATGGCGCCTCTACTGAAATGAGCACCATATCAGGTGACCTTAATAACGGCTACGTACTTAGCTGGGACTGCTACGTTTCTGCGCCCGTTACCACTACTACCAATATTGAAACCCTGCCCGCCGAAAGCCAGTTTCAAATAAGGCAGAATTTCCCGAACCCCTGCACCAGCCTTACAAAAATACCTGTAGTGCTAAGGACCCCATCGGAAGTTAAAGTAAGCATAATAACCACCGATGGCCGCGAGGTGTACAGGCAAATTGCCGGGAACCTTAATTCGGGTGAGCAGATGATAGATTTAGATGTTTCAAAACTGGCAACCGGTAAATATATTTTTACGGTAAAGGTATCGAACCTTAACGGCGCCTTCAGCCAGTCAAAGTTGTTTGTAAAGATGTAGCTATAAGGCTTAACTTTTGGTAATTGGGAAGTGGTTCACTATTAAATCCAATCCCTGCCTGCAAAATACGGGCAGGGATTTTTTTTGATAAAACAGCTATGCAAATAACCCGGCGTCCTGCAAATAAGGGTTATTCTTCCGTTCAAAACCAACGGTGGTTTCAGGGCCATGGCCAGAGTAAACTTTTACGTTATCGGGCAAAACCATCAGCTTATCCATAATGCTTTTATACAAAACTTTTCCATTGGCGC